>DFXU01000064.1 GCA_002383285.1 Caryophanales bacterium UBA4100 | reverse complement strand
CACGATGTATATCTATATCCTTATTATATAGGAACATATGTTCTTTGTCCAGTATAAAGTCTATCTAATAATCAGAATAATGGAAATGTAAGTTCTCCATTCACCTATAAATCGGGTAGGAGGCTACCCATTATTTGAGTAGCCGACCTCCCACACCACCGTACGTACCGTTCGGTATACGGCGGTTCCTAAGTTTACACCTTTACAGTTTTAAAGTAATCCAAGAAAAATGCGTATCCCGCTTGCTTTAAGCGGACATTAGTAACAGACACGTTAAGAATATGGCTTTTGGCTATTCGCCAATAGCCTTTTCTTGTGCATGCAAATTTAAAGGCAGTTCCATGGTTAAAGCCGAGTTTACTTAGCATCGTATATCGGGTTCTTACTCGTTTCCATTGTTTCCAAATATACATCCGCAATCTCCGTCTTAACCACTCATCTGTTGCCTGGAGCAGACCCTTCATGTCCGCAAGCTTGAAATAATTCACCCATCCTGTTACAAACTGTTTTAGTTTCAATTTCAGCTGTTCGTAACCGAGTCCATTACTTCTTGCGGTGAGCTCTCTGACTTTTTCCTTCATCTTGTTGATGCTCTTGGCATGGACTCGTAGTTTAATCCCCTCTTTTGATGGGTAGAATCCATAGCCTAAGAACTTGATTTTACCGATGTAGGCAACCGTCGTTTTTTCTCTGTTTACTCGAAGGCGTAGTTTATCTTCTATGTAAGGTAAGATATGTTCTAAGATTCTCTGTGCTGACCTTTTGGTCTTTGCAAAGAAGAGCATATCATCCGCATATCTGACAAACTTAATTCCCCTTCGTTCCAGTTCGTGATCGAGCTCGTTGAGCATGATGTTACTGCATAAAGGGCTGATATTCCCGCCTTGAACAAGTCCAAGTTCTGTCTCTTCGAATTTCCTTCTATTCACTGCTCCTGCTCTAAGGTATTTGTGTATAAGGGATATCACTCTACCGTCTTTGACCGTTCTGGATAGAATCTCAATCATTTTCGATTGGTTAACGGTGTCGAAGAATTTCTCTAAGTCCATGTCAACGACATAGGTGTAGCCTTGGTTAGCGTATTCCTTACACTTCCTCAGTGCATCGTGAGCACTTCTTTTCGGTCTAAAACCGTAACTGGTTTCAACGAATTGAGGTTCGAAGATGGGCGACAATACTTGGGTGATCGCTTGTTGCAGCACTCTGTCTACTACCGTTGGAATTCCCAGTGTTCGCATTGTTCCATTGTCTTTGGGTATTTCCACCCTACGGACTGGATTTGGACGATATTTCCCGTCCAGAACGAGCTTTACAAGTTCATCCCCGTTGTCTTTGAGATATTGTAGAAGATCCTCCACTTCCATCCCATCGACTCCGTGTGCGCCTTTGTTTCTCTTCACTTGCTTGTAGGCTTGATTCAGATTCCCTCGGCTCAAAATTCTCTCTAAAAGCTCGTTCTCTCGACTGTTGGTGTTGGCGTTGTTGTTTTCAGTTATCCTCTCATCAGTAAGCGCTCCCGCATACCCTTCGTGTTCCGCACTATCTCTTTGCGGGTAGCCCTTGCCACAGCAAGGAATTCTGCTTTCTTTTGTCCTGATTTTGGTAACTTTCATTGACTGAACACCTCCTTAGGTTCAACCCTTCATAACGCCGTCGACTGCGTTACTACTATGGCATCTGCTGACTTCTCACAGTAAATCTTGTTTCAACCGCATGTTGCAAATGCGCTTCATGCGTCCGTGAGACCTCCCACGGTAAGACGCGCAACTTTCATCCCATGCACCCGCCGTATTTACATCTTCGTGTCTGTGCAGTTTATTGGATTTCGTCTTGTTATGCAGACTCATCCCACTTTAGATGCCTGATGCGGTTCGTGTTCCTCGGGTCGGAATTTTGCCTCCAGCTTCCTTCAGACTCCTCCTCACGAAGGACGCCCTTGCTCTTGGCTAATGGTTGGCAACTGCCAGCCCCCATAGCGGACTTTCACCGCCTAGCTACGCGCCATGCGTGGCGCACATAAAAAATAAGCGTCATGCCTAATGTGGCATGACGCTTATTCACACGAAATTTATTTAACCTTCGTATTCTAAGAAAGGATCTGGAATTTCTATTCGGTAGGCTTCCGCATCACTAACACCGACAGATAGCTCAGCTCTCCCGTTTGCCATTCTAATGATCCCCCCACTAAAAATAACATCCTCCAAATCAGGTCTCTTCTCAGGCCCATCTGGAAAGTCATTTCTTACTGCTATAATCTTTATTGGCGATGTTCGCATCGTCTCAGGATCAAGTGAGAATACCATAGAATAATAATGCTTGTGCATACGTGAATCGAAGCTCGCAATGTGCCCAAGTATCCCAATACAGCCATTGCTCAATAAGTGAGCCTCATTTGCACCTCCCCATTCTTCAGGTACGAACTGTCCCATTAAGATCTCTGCATTAATTAAGGTCTCCTCAGTTAATTGCTCTAAACTCTCAATGATTGCAAATCCAATCTGACCTCTTCCTCCCTTAACACCTTGTGGCCTAGTTAATACACCTATTCGCCTATCGGCAAGCTCAATCAGACGGATATCCTTCATCGTACTAGGACCTGTTGCGAAATAGCGTAATGAATCTATATTCATACCACGATAAAACTGCGTTCTCCACGAAACAATACTGTTGGGATTATCGATCTCTGTTATAACTTCAACACCACCAAATATAAGCTCACCAGCAATTCGGGTAACGAAAGGATCCTGTAAATTATACGTCTGGGTATGTTCTCTAGGTGACCAAATTCTTTCATCCTGCTTATCTTTCGTGAAGAAGAATACCTGAGATAATTCACTATCACGCTCTTCAACTCGACCGACCACAAATAGTTCATTCTTATCTGTAAATGGTGCAGATATATTATAAACATCATGAGTGCCAACACCTGTAAATGTATATTTTTCTACGATTTTCACGTGACCAGTTCTATGAAATTGTTCTAATAATTCTCTGCTTGTCTGAGTCATAATGATAACAAACCTACTCCCTTCTACTTTTTTTTACAGCATAGCTTGATAGATACATATAGTCAAACCTATTAAAGTTATATCGAAAAATGATTCAAAGTTAAATTTATGTGGTTATTATTCAAAATAAAACTCTAATTGGAGGCTACATTATGGCGGATCATTCAAATAAGAAGAACATTGCTTTGTTAGGAACTAGTCTTCCACGAGAATGTGGCATAGCCACTTTTACTCAAGACTTAATCGATGGATTTGAACATCTTCGCGACTTTAATAAACCTAGAATAATCGCTGTGAATAACGGTACAGCTTATTCTTATAATGAACAAGTTATCATTCAGATCGAACAACACAATAAAGCTGAGTATGCAAAAGCAGCTATATCGATTAATCATTCAGATATTGATCTGCTTATCGTTCAACATGAATTTGGGATATATGGCGGGGAAAGTGGCGAATATCTGATTGATTTTGTTGAGAACCTCCGCATTCCATTCATAATCACATTCCATACCGTATTAAAGAAGCCCACCACGAAGCAAAAATATATAATGACAAGACTAGGTGAGTTAAGTGTTAAGGTGATTACGATGGCACAGAATACGGTCATGGACCTGTTCGCCATTTACAGTATCCATTCGCATAAGATAGAAGTTATTCATCACGGTGTTCCGGAGGTACAGACACAGTCACGAGAACAAATAAAAGCACAATATGGATATAAGGATCGACGGATCATATCCACCTTTGGATTTTTAAATCCGGGCAAAGGCATCGAATATGGTATTGAAGCTATGCAGCAGATTGTAGCTCAGCATCCAGAAGCGTTGTATATCGTATTCGGCAAAACTCACCCTGTAGTTAGTCAGCACTCAGGCGAGGTATATCGAGACTCATTAATTCATCTAGTTCATAAACTTAATCTAAATGAACATGTACTTTTTGTTGATAAGCTGTTGACCCAAGAAGAGATTATTATGTCCTTAGTCATGTCAGACATCTATATGACTCCATACTTAAGTGAGGATCAAGCTGTGAGTGGTACGCTGGCATATGCTGTTGGTTATGGTCGTGTAATTGTATCTACGCCATATCAATATGCACGAGAAATGCTATCAGAGGGCAGAGGATTGCTTGCTAATTTTCGTGATTCTGATTCCTTAGCTATGTGTATTCTCGATTTGTTGAATAATCCAGCGAAGAAGCAGGAATTGGAGACTCAAACTCTAAAGCTTGGTCGAACAATGATGTGGGGCGAAATTGCAACATTGTATGCAACGCAGATTCGCATGCTTATCCATTCATCCAACTATTTAACGAGGAGTGTCATTTAATGGGTCTACACTTAATGAAAGCTTTAAGAACAAATTATTTGCAGAGCCTAACAGATGATACAGGTATTTTCCAACATACTAAATTTGGCATTCCTGATCGAAGTAAAGGATATACGACTGATGATAATGCACGAGCCCTGATCGCCGCTGTTATGCTGTATTCTCAGGATAAAGATCCCAAATCACTCGAGCTCATAAATACCTACCTTTCTTTCATTTATCATGCACAGAATGAAGATGGTAGTTTTAATAACTTCATGGATTACAATCGATTATTCATAGATGATGCTGGTTCGGAGGATTGCTTGGGTCGTTGCATCTGGTCACTTGGATTTACTGTATCTCAGGCTTTAGTGCCAGAAAATCTGAAGAACACTTGTAGATTCATGCTAAATCAAAGTTTACCCCTTGTGATTTCACTCAAATCACCTCGTGCTCAAGCATATACCATTGTTGGTCTTAGTTATTTGCTAGAGAAGAATACCGTTCTATCCTATGTGTTCCCCTATGCAACGAATGAAATCGAATATGAAGCAATAGACTTTCTTCCAGAGGAAGCCATCAAAATTAGTTTGGAGAAGCTTGCTTTCCTGCTCCATACACAATATGTGAACAATAAGGGTATATATTGGCATTGGTTTGAAGATAGCCTTACCTATGGGAATGCCATGCTGCCATGGGCATTATTCCGAGCATATCGTATGACCAGTCGTAGAGAATTTCAGGAAACAGCAAAGGAAAGCCTAGATTTCCTAACGGCTAAGACGTTTACTGAGGAAGGTTACTTCAAACCGATTGGTAGCAATGGTTGGCTACAACGAGATGGAATTGCGGCTCCATATGATGAGCAGCCTATAGAAGCATGTGAGATGCTCTTAGCATGTCGTGAAGCTTATGAAGTTCTTGGAGATACTGCTTATATCGCTCTTACGATCCATTGTTATGAATGGTATCTAGGTAGAAATTCATTGCAAATATCACTAATTAATGCTGAGACTGGTGGTTGTTATGACGGAATACATGCGAAGGGCTTGAATATGAATCAAGGTTCGGAAAGCGTAATCTCTTATTCAATTGCTCACTTGGTGGTGATGAATTATGAATAGATTCGCTACGATACTCGCTGGCGGCGGTGGAACTCGATTCTGGCCCTTGTCTCGACAAGAAACACCTAAGCAGCTTCTAAATATTAGCGGGAATGATATTATGCTTAACGATACAATTGAACGATTCGAAGGTGTTATTCCTATGGAGAATACAGTTATTGTTACGAACCAATCCCAAGCTACATTACTTGAAAGTAAGATGTTAAGCTGTGTTCAGAATTGTAACATTCTAGTTGAGCCTGTAGCTCGGAATACAGCGGCAAGTATTCTATACGCAGCTTTATTCATTGAGAAATGTCATGGTAGGTCATTAATGGCGGTGCTGCCATCTGATCATCATATTACTAACACTCCACAGTTTGCTGAAACTCTGAACCATGCATGTGCCATAGCCGTTGAAACTGAAAAAATAGTCACTATCGGTATTAAACCCACATTCGCATCAACAGGGTATGGTTATATTTCACTTGATCCAACACCGATTCTTAATCATCCATGTCCTGCATATGGAGTAACTGAATTTGTGGAGAAGCCTAACTTTAAGAAAGCACAGCATTATTACTCCTCTGGCCAATATATGTGGAATAGTGGCATGTTTGTTTGGACGACGTCTGTAATCATTGAAAGCTTCAAGCGATACCTGCCTCGACTTTATAATCATATGCTGCCTATACAAGAATATCTCGGAACTGATCGTCAGAATGTTATGATTGCGAACATCTATCCGCAGCTTCAGAATATCTCCATTGATTATGGAATACTGGAACGAAGTGATGAAGTAGTCATTATCCCCGGTGACTTCGGCTGGAATGACATTGGTAGTTGGGATGCATTAGGATCGATATTCCCACCTGACGAATCAGGTAATATCGTCAAAGCTAATCATATGGGAATTGACACGATAAATTCAATCGTATATGGTAATGGGAGATTGATAACAACTATTGGCATAGATGGATTAATTATTGCAGACACCGAGGATGCCATACTTATTTGTCCTAAGGACAAAGCTCAGAGCGTAAAGGATATCGTCAATATGCTGAAAGAGAATGAAATGATGGAGTACATTTAACTCATTCGGGTCTTGTATTTACTTCGAAAATCCATATCTTCCCTTTCTGATCCACGCCAAAATCAAAGCCAAGTGAACCTATTCCAGGGTACTCACTTTCAAGCAAATGTGTCGATGTTCGGGCTACGCCTGTCATCGTCCTTTTTTTTAATTTGGCTATAGATGGTGGATAAGTGCTTCGAAGTGCTACTATTCCTCTAAGCATACTCCCCCCTCTACATAAATTTGTAACAAATTGCCCTGAGCGCGCTACCCTTGCCACAACAGCTGTAATCCTCCAATTAGCATGCTTCTTTACCATCTTAACTCGATAGTCAACAGGATTTCCGTTTATAGTTACCAGTCGAATCCCTTTCTGCAGCATATATTTACGTCCTCGACGAATATGATTCAAGCGAGCAATAAGCTTATTCCATGACGGTAGTTTCATATTGCTTCTTCGATAGTGTAAGCTGTATTCACCCTTTTTTAATTTCACGATCTTCACAACACCTTTACCACCAGCGCCTACTAATGGCTTCGCCACTACAAATCCGTAACTATTTAACATATGTCGCAAATTATCTGCATTGTATGATTGCATTGGTATAATATGTCTAGAAACCCCGTTATGACGTTGTAGCACATTAAACTTAACCCATTTGTTCGCGACCTGTCTCACTGGGAGCCTCCTTCTATACAATTTTGTGTAACAAGTAAATTCTTAAGTATGAGTAGTGTATTCAGAGTATCACGAATGCTCTTAGACGCTTGACCCCATTTGCAATGTATAATAAGCTGAATTAGAATTTATAAACAAGAAGGAGCATATAGAAATGACCTTTAACTTTGATCGAATAATTGACAGAAGCCATACCCAATCCTATAAGTGGGATCAATCGGAAAAATTATTCGGCAATAAGGATATTCTTCCTCTATGGGTTGCAGATATGGATTTCGAGAGTCCACCTGCTGTTCAATTAGCCTTACAGAATCGAGTATCCCAAGGCATATACGGCTATACAATAAAGAGTGAAGCCTATACGAATGCGATTATTCGTTATTTTAAGCGGAGACATCGATGGGAGCTTAAGCCACAATGGTTGACTGACTCACCAGGTATCGTTACGTCACTTAGTATAGCTGTCGATTTATTCAGTGAGCCTGGAAGCTCGGTCATCCTGCAATCTCCTGTTTATTATCCATTCTATGATGTAATTCGAATGAATAATCGGGAGGTAGCAATCAATCCACTGGTAATTCGTAATGGCAGATATGAGATGAATTTCGATCAACTAGAGCAGCTCATGATTGATGGTTCTAAGCTGTTATTACTCTGTAGTCCGCATAATCCTGGCGGAAGAGTATGGGAACGCGAAGAGCTTCTTCAATTAGGAGCACTATGTATCCAATATGGCGTTACAGTTGTTTCAGATGAAATTCACTGTGATTTAATACTACCAGGACATCAGCATACTCCCTTCGCCTCGCTTTCCGAAGAGATTGCTAATCTTACAATTACTTGCCTGGCTCCTACGAAGACTTTCAATCTCCCCGGGCTGCAATCATCGTTCATTGTAGCTAATAATTCGGAGATGAAGAGAAAGTTTGATTATCGACTCAAGACATTAAGCCTACATATGGCTCATTACCTCGCCCAAGACGCCGTTCAGGCTGCTTATGATGAAGGTGAAGAATGGCTAGATGAGCTTCTCATCTACTTAGATGGTAATGTTCGTGTAGCCATCTCCTACTTAGAGGAGCACTTACCTGAAGTGAAGGTAATGAAACCAGAGGGTACTTATATGATTTGGATGGATTGTCGAGGTTTAGGCTTAGATGTAAGTGGTTTGAAGGAGCTCATGTTCCTTAGAGCGGGAGTAGCATTCAGTGAGGGCTCAGTATTCGGTTTAGAAGGTCAAGGCTGGTTACGAATTAATCTAGCTTGCCCACGCTCTATTCTTCAAGAAGCGCTAGAACGATTCTGTAGAGCAGCTAAACCAACACTATAGAATGACCGAAGGGGTTATCCTAAGTTGATTGATCTACTTAGGATAACCCCTTACTTATTAACAACAATGCCAATATCGTTAGATGGACAGGATAAAAGCTGCGCCACAGCCATCTTGGTATATGAATTTTCTCAATAAAAACATAGAATAATGGAAAATATACGATCAGGATTGTAGGTATAATGTTGTACATGCCTATAATCCAACCATTCAAGTACATGAAAATGATATTTAAGAAAAAATGCAGATAAATCAATGCATTCTTGCCAGAATAACGATACACAAGTACAAGAAGCAAGCCATAAATACCATAGCTGAAGCTTAGAGCTTCAAGCATCAATCCTGCCGTACCAACGATGATTATAGCTTGCAAAAATCCTTTATATCGATCTAGTGCAACTATAACCATTAATGCAATAAGCAGTGAACCTACAACGTTTAAACCTAATGTACTGAAAACAAGCATGTATGGTAATTGTGAGACCAAGGCAATGAGGAAAAGTCGAAACAAGTAATTTTTCAAGTTTTTCGTATGATGATAGCCCATAACAATACAATAGGCATAGATCGGGAAGGCAATTCGACCAATTACCTGCCACTCGATCTGATCTGGGAAGAATGCTTTACCCACATGATCAATTAGCATTGTAAGCATGGCCAGTAGCTGCATAGGATCACTCTTCCTCTACATTTTTAGCTAATGTAATTAATATTACATGTCGTGTACTAAGTTAGTGGTTATGGTTACACCCTTTGGCAATATATGCTTTACACTTTCCATGACTCGTGAGCTTGTATGCAGCTCTTCTCCAAGAATAACTACAATTCCTCTATCATTACCGTTCCGAATGAGCCTCCCCATACCTTGTCGTAATCGAAGGAGCATATACGGTAAATCCACCTCTTCGAAGGGTACATCTGTCAATGCTCGCATTGCAGAGAATACTGGATCATTCGGGGGAAAGGGGAGTGACCATATTGTAACGTTAGAAAGTGAGGGTCCAGGAATGTCTAACCCCTCCCATAAGGTTACTGCGCAAAGGATACTATGTTCATCATTCTGAAATGCGGATATTAGATGACTGATTTCCTGATCCCCTTCATACAATATCCGATAGGCAGCATATTCTGGATTGTGGAAGGAAGCTTGCTTAAATTTACGCATCTCTTCCTTCGAAGTGAATAAGATTAAAGCTCTGCCTTTTGATTGCTGTAGAAATGGTAAAGCAGTCTTCATTTTCTGTTCGAACAATTGATCTGATTGCAGGAAAGGGGCATGAATCACCATTTGATGTTGGTAATCATAAGGAGATTCTACTGTGAATGATAGGTGATGCTGTATTCCTAAGTTATTCGATACATATTCGAAAGAACCATCTATTGATAGTGTTGCCGAAGAGAATACGATCGGCATATTCTGAGAGAATACTCGCTCCCTCAGTACCTCTTTAACCATTCTAGGCATTATTACCAAGGTGTGACCGGTATGATCCTCCATTAACCATGAAATTAGCTGATTAGATTGCTGGAACAAGCCCAATGCATGCTGAATCATCTCTAAATGCTCTTCTACGATTCGAAGCTGATATGCGTCTAGTGTATAGAGCTCACCTTCGAATACAATTTCTTCTTCAATCCTCGCTATCAACTCACTAAACCGATTTACTTCGTGTAATAATTCGTCGTTATACAGAATTTCCTTGCGATCTGAGCCAACTACGGCAATGCTCTGGCGAGCTAATAATTCAAATAACCGTTCACTTTGTGCAATTGCGTCCTCCACTGCAAATGCTAGTGATTCGCGAATCTCGCCTTTTAATAGTCGAATTATGATCTCTTCAAACACGGCCTGCTTTAATTTGTAGGTTAATGCTTTCTGTGCTGCAGTTTCTAACAGATGCCCTTCATCGAATACAACAGAGCTGTGCTCAGGTAGCAAGGGTAACTGCCCTTCTCGTTTTCTAGCATCATACGTCCAAACATGCTCCATATAGAAATCATGAGAGCAAATAATAAGATCCGCTGATTTACGATATGATTCTCTAGATAATGTCTGACCACACCGATGTCTCTTATCACATACTAGACAATCCTGGAATACATCCCAGCCGATCTTCTCCCACTGCTCATCATTCAGATTCGGATAATCCTTACGATCTCCATAGGGGTAGAATGCTTGTAAAGCTTCTCGCGTATGAACAAAATCCGGTAAATGATGATCGATTTGTTGGAAAACCCCAGCCTCTTCATCTTTAAACTTAGCTACCTCAAGCTTCTTAAGACATAGATAATGATCAGGAGATTTACCTAACCGAGTATCTATTGTTAAATTCAGATGTCGCGACAGTTTGGCAATATCACCCTCTGGTTTAACCAATTGTTCAATTAATGATTCGTCGGCACATGCAATGATGGCAGGCTTTCTCATAAATCTGGCATAACAAATGCAATAAAGTAAATATACCAGCGTTTTACCCGTACCTACCCCAGCCTCAGCAAAGATCGGTTGCTTCTCGCTGAATGCCCGCTCTAGCTGGAAAGCCATATATATTTGCTCATCTCGGACCTCAAAGCCTGCCTCAGGTAATATGTCATAGAATACATCCGCGACCCAATCACTAACTTGTTGTGAGAAGGGTTGAGCAGGATTATATACAAAAGGATACCGTTCCACGTATGTTCTGCCTCCAATGAGTGTGTAGCTTGCAAAAAATTATCATACCACATAATTCAAATAATTTCTCTCTGGAACATAGAAAAGCCGTTCAAGAGTCTGAACGACTTATACTTCATATTATACACTACTCAATAGGAGCTATATTCGTCTCAGCTTTCTCAGTAGATATTACATCATTCTGAGCTCTTTCAGCTCGCGGCTGGGAAATTCGTTTAACTAATTCCGTAATATCAGCTCCAGTTAATGCACTTATCGTTTCTGGCATTGTGGCTAATATGTCTGTTACATAGCCAGTAATCTTAGAGGCGCCACCCCCACCACCTTTACCACTTCCACTATCCACGATCACAATTTTCTCTGTCTTCGACAACGGCTCAGATATTGCACTAGCGATAGCCGGGAATTGATTAACAATCATCTCTATAATTGCAGCTTCACCATACTTCATCATTGCCTCAGCAATTTTATCCTTCGCATCAGCTTCAGCAAGACCCTTTAACTTAATTATTTCAGCCTCGGCCGTACCTTCTGCTCTTTCTTTATCGGCATTCGCTTGACCTGCTAATCGAACAGATTCTGCATCAGCCTTCGCTCTAGCTTCAATCTGATAACGATCACCCTCAGCCTTCTGCTCCTGGGCATAACGCTCAGCCTCTGCTTGCTTCTTCACAGTTGCATCTAGCTCTTTCTCACGACGTTCGATCTCTTTACTTTCAAGTTCAATCTGCTTCACACGTTCGATAACTTGAATTTCCATTTCTTCAACCTTAACAGCTTGTAGGGACTTGGCTTCCTGTAGCTTATAGGATTGATCAGCTTCCGCTCGGCGCTTATCCTGCTCCATCTTAAATTCAGCCTTCTTCACTTCCATGGTCTTCGCCGATTCTGCAATATTCGTCTCTGCATAATACTCTGCTTTCTTCCCATCCTCTAGCGCTTTAGCCTTAGCAACCGACTCATCTCGAAAGGCATTAGCCTTAGCGATCTCGGCATCACGCTTAACAGAAGCGATCTGTGGCTGACCAAGCGCCTCCAAGTAACCATTCTTATCTCGAACGTCTCTAATGGTAAAGGATACGATTTGTAAACCCATCTTATTGAGATCACTAGCCGCGACTTCTTGAACATTACGGGCAAATTCATCTCTGTTCTTGAATACATCTTCTACCGTCATTTGACCTAGAATGGCGCGTAGATGTCCTTCCAGCGTTTGCATTGCTATGCTATTCACTTCATCATCCGGCTTACCAAGGAATTGTTCAGCAGCTGTTGCAATTGACTCAATGTCTCCCTTAATCTTAATCTGCGCTACACCATCTACCATAACGGGTACACCGTGAGAGGTGTATACTTCTGGCGTCTTAATATCGAGCGTGTTGACCTGTAAGGAAAGAAATTCGGCATTCTGCACGATAGGCCATACGAATGAACCACCTGCTTTTACAATCTTCATTCCGTCCTTCGTTAATGCACCCGTTACGATCATAGCTTCATCCGCTTTAACCGTGCGATAGCGAGTAGCGAATACAATCACCAGTAAGAATAGTACGACTACAATGCCGATTGGAACTAATAAAGTTGAATCTACATTCATATGAACATCCTCCTCAATTAATATGTATACTTACATACTTACTACGGCAATCATATCATCGTTATTCGAATGATATTATAATTTCTGTACAATGAACGTACCGCTTGTGACATCCATAATCGTTACGGCTTCTCCTTGCCTAATGGATAGGCCATTAATGGATTTGGCCGGAGCGCTAAGACGAGATCCTCCCTGCTCGTAAATAATCTCACCCTTCGAATCATCCTTGATGATTGTAATTACCTCTGCAGTTCGCCCAATCATCTCATGAGCGGAATAGGCAGCGGTCTTCTCAGCATTCAGTAGGGGTACCACGACGAGGAAGAACATCAATCCGGCAACGAGAATGGCGATCACAATAGCAATTCCACCAATTAGAGCACCGCTCAATCCGGTCTTCTCACTTAAATAATAGCCGATTCCACCAAACACCGTGACGAATGCAGCAATCGTTGTTGGAGAGATGAAGGGCAATTGTCCGCCGCCTAGATCGAAATGAATATTAAAGATATCTCCAACGAATACAGTTAATACCGCGTAAACTAATCCAATGATGAACAGGATGAGGTATAAATTTTCCATGCTAGTCACCTCCGTAAACACTTGATTTCTATACGTCTAATTGAGGATAAAGTTTCAAATATTAACAATTCTCTTCTTCCTATATTCGGTGGGAATAACCCCCTTCGTCTCCCTAAATATCCGTGTGAATGTTTTGTACGAACCATAGCCTACCTCAAGGGCAATATCGGATACACTTCTACTTGTTGAAACAAGTAAGCTGCAAGCATGACGTATGCGAATATCATGGAGGAGATGGAGGAAGGTTTGCCCGGTTGTCTTCTTAATGCTCTCACTCAAGTGTGATTGACTCATGCCGAATTGTTCTGCAAGTAATGCCAGCCTGAGCTCGTCCTGGTAATTCGAATGAATATGATGAATAATCTGAATAATGTCTCTTGGTTTCCTCTCCAAGTTAACGTTAGCCTCTATCGGTGAATGCTGTCTTCTTTTGCGGTCAAAATGGATTAATAGCTCATAAAGCTTTATTCTCAGCATAACCGTCTTCCAGGTATTCTCACTATTATATTCTGCGAATAATTCCTCTGCTCTCATCTTCATTCGTTCAAATTCTCGATCTTGGAATAACACATAGCTCAATAACTCATTCTTCGAATGTAATAAATGACTAAGTCCTGCATCATTCTGATGCCCTGCTAATAAATCCATACCAAACATACAATTGTATAACAATAAAGTACTTCTCGCATCAGTCGTAATCTCATGAATTTGATAAGGAAGAACAAAGGTGAAGGTACCTGGTTGCATGCGATGCACGATCCCATTAATGGTCTCAGTGCCTGAGCCTTCTATCACATAGGAGAATTCCAGAAAATCCTGTCGATGAGCTGGATATCCATGAGTTAACGAGTTCAAACTAATATGAAACGGAAATACCGAGTGCATATTGGGATATTCTTTCAGATACTTGGGAAAATAAGACACAGGCGAACCTCCCACCGAATTATTGAGATATATAGCTTAAGAATTGGGGTGAAATAATTTTGTATCTATCATATCATGAAAGGGTATACATCCAAACGAAAGGAATGAAATAATTTTATGGCTGAGAAAATTAAAGTAGGTATTATTGGCACAGGTAATATTGGTAATGTTCATCTTCAAGAATTTGCAAAGCTTCCAGATGAGGCTGTTGTTACCACAATCACTGATTTGAAAACAGATCTTGCTGAGTCTCGAGCGGAAACGTATAACATTGCCCATGTAGCTAGTAGTGCTGAGGAGTTAATTCATAGTAAGGATGTAGATGCTGTTGTAATTGGAGTTCCGAATTTATTCCATGCGAAATACGCTGTCATGGCGCTTGAAGCGGGTAAGCATGTATTATGTGAAAAACCTATGGCGATTAATGCTTTAGAAGCACGAGATATAATGAGAGCCAAGCAAAAGTCGGACAAGGTTTTCATGGTATCCCATCAACAACGCTGGGAAGCTGTACCCATGCAAATCTTAGATCAAGTTGGTCGTGGTGAATTAGGACATATTTACTCTGCCAAGGCTGGCTGGTACCGACGTAAAGGTATTCCAGGTTGGGGAACATGGTTTACTCGTATGGATCAATCCGGGGGTGGTCCACTTATTGATATTGGTGTACATATGCTGGATCTTGCCTTATATATGATGGGGAATCCGAAGCCAGTATCCGTATTCGGTACAACTTATGCAGAATTTGGCCCTAAACGCAAGGGAATTGGCACTTGGGGGACACCTGATTGGAATGGTGTTTATGACGTAGAGGATTTGGCTACAGCACTGATTCGCATGGAGGATGGCAGTACATTAACGCTTGAAGTAAGCTGGGCAGTTAACATGGATACTGACAACGAACCATTCATCCACCTAATGGGTTCTGAGGGTGGAGCTAGCTTAAGAGGAAACACTGGTAAGCTACTAACAGAGAAATTCAATCAGCCGATGGAAACCTCTATGACCACGCCAGCTAATGATGAAGGATGTCGTGTTCGATTAACTCGACATTTCCTAGATTGTGTTCGCACTGGTAAACAACCGATCAGCCCTGCATTAAGTGGATTCACGAATAATCTGGTGCTAGATGCGATATATGAGTCCTCTAGAACAGGTCATGAAGTCATCATTAATTGGGATGTCTAGCATCTAGACACCTCTTCGAAGGGATTGAATAACACATGTTAAGAGGATTATCCAAAGCTGGGTTAGGCAATATTGGTTCAGATGAGAATATGATTAGAGAAGCCGCCAATTATGGTTTTCAAACCGTTGATATTGATGCACTATCCTTAATTGAGAAGCTTGGACGAGAACAATCGCAAGCCTTATTACAGCAGCATTCAATTGCTATTGGATCAATCGGACTTCCTGTTGAATGGCGCGGCACTGATGAGCAATTCCAAGCAGGACTTACTCGGCTTGCAGCTTCGGCGGAAGCAGCTAGAGCATTAGGCTGCTCAGCTTGCTGTACTTACGTCCTGCCTTCAACAGACATGAATGCCGCTCACTTCATGACGCTAGCTACTCGTCGATTGCGTGTATGTGCAGAGGTGCTCGGTGCCTATGGCATCCGACTAGGATTAGAGTTTGTAGGCCCTCATCATCTTCGTACTCGCTGGGCGAATCCATTCATCTGGACGATGGATGAAACTTTAGATTGGATTGCTGCCATTGGGCTTTCTAATGTTGGACTGCTATTCGATTCTTATCATTGGTATACAACCTCTAATCAAGTCGAAGATATATTGCGATTAGAGGTAAGCCAGATTGTTCATGTTCATATTAATGACGCACCGGACTTGCCGATCGAACAAGTGCTTGATAACGGTCGCCTCTATCCGGGTGAAGGCATCATTAATTTGTCTGGCTTCTTGCAATCGTTACATCATATTGGCTATCAAGGGTCAGTAACACAAGAGATTCTAACTGCAGAGCCTCCTAAGGATTCTGCAGAAGTACTTCTCGCACGCTCCAAAGCTGGATATGATAAAGTTTATCAATCCGCTGGTTTAGCCTAGAACAGAATGATTAGTGAACGCCGTCCATTCTTTACTGAATCCCGAGTGAATATTACTTGGGATTTTTTTATTATGATCCATTAATAATCTCCTTTACCCTGCCAACCGTTCCATCAGTAAGTCTAACTTTAATACCATGCGGATGCTTGGCTGAATTCGTTAATATGTCTTTAACTATCCCTTTCGTTAAGTTATTCGTTGTTTGATCCTGCTTTTGGACGATGAAAACTTGTATACCGGGTCTAATGTCTGCTCTGTTCTGCCCATTCATCTAGGTTCATCCTCTCTATGGATATGATTAGGTTCCGCGTTTCTTGGTCCGATTAGTTGGCATTGCAACGAGTGGATCATCTGGCCAATAATGCTTCGGATACCGCCCCTTTAAATCCTTCTTAATATCATAATAGGCGTTCTGCCAGAAGCTCTCTAAATCGCGTGTAATTTGTACAGGTCGCTGTGCAGGAGATAATAGCTGTAAGGTTAATGGTAGCCTTCCTTGAGCAATACAAGGCGTTTCCCTAAGTCCGAATACCTCTTGAAGCCGTACAGCAATGCTCGGTGAAGCTAAATCGGAATAATCTATAGGAATTCTTGAACCGCTGGGAACTACGATATGGGTTGGAAAGTATGCTTCTAATTGCTGTCGTTGATTCCAAGAAAGCATAGATTCTAATAGCTGCTGTATGTGAATACGTTGTAAATCTGCACGACTTTTCATCCCGAATATATGTGGACTGAGCCAGCTCTCGATATTTGCAAGTAGACCTTCATCACTAAAGTCAGGCCAGCTCTCATCATGTTGATGGATGAATATAACCCTCATCTGCAATTGACGTGCGCTTCGTGACCATGGAAGAATGCCTAGTCCCTCAGCTTTGACACCCTCAAGCAATGGCCGTATACAATCCTCAGCAGTTAGATTAGAATGTGAATGCTCCTTCAGCTTAAGTGCGCCAAGCCTTGTTTGATTTCTGGCTCTCACCGCTTGTACGGCCCTGTCCCAGTAGATGGTCATCGTCTCTTCTACTTCATTACTCATATGTTGTTCTATCGAACTGAGGTCAATGCTTACTGCTCCAGTTATCTGACTATCTATACCCTGATCTTCAAGCTCAATGGCAACTAAATATTGCTCATTAGCTAAACTCTGCACCCCTTTGAACAAGGCGCCACGGCCGTTACGTAATAAGAACCCCCCTGAGGGCCGTTTCTGTGCTATTCGATCTGGATAAGCAAAGGCTAGCAACAATCCACAGCTCGTTAAATCTGGGTTACCAACGCTCATCTTAACACCTAATAATCGTTCCCAATATTGTTGCTCCGAGCGAATAAAACTCGCTAGCTTAATATCGGTCCGAATAGCTTCAATTCTGTTAACAATATCTATATCCTTAGCTGCGGAAGGAAGGTTAAGTGCTTCACGTTGACTTAGGAAAGCTGCTAATAAGCAAGCAAGACTCTCTAAACCCAGCTCGATTGACCTCAGCAGCATATGTGCTAAGCGTGGATGAATACCAAGTCCATTCATTCGTTTGCCGTGCTCAGTAATGAATCCTTGTGACGTCAAGGCTTCTAGTTGAACAAGCAGTTCCTGCGCGTGACAATATGCACCAACAGAAGGAGGATCTAGAAAGCGGAGCTCCCTCGGCTCCCTAACACCCCATGCTGCAAGCTCAAGTGCCAGTGAGGTTAGGTCCGCTGCCCTGATTTCTGGAACATTATGCGGAGGCAGCTGCCTTCCCTCCTGCTCAGTCCACAATCGATAGCATATTCCTGGTCCTGTTCGCCCCGCTCGGCCTCTACGCTGGTCTGCTGATGCTTGTGAGACAGGGACGGTTTCTAAGCGTGTTAAACCCGTTCTTGGCGAGAATCGGGGAACGCGCATTATGCCACTATCGATGACAATGTGTACGCCCTCAACCGTAATGCTTGTCTCAGCGATGGAGCTTGACAATACAATTTTGCGAATATTCTTGGTTCCTGGTGAGATTGCAAGCTCCTGCTCATCATATGACAGACTGCTGTGTAGAGGAGCAATAATAATATGCTCACCAAGCTTCATAGCTCTTAATTTGGATTCTACAATACGAATCTCAGCCATTCCAGGTAAGAATACGATGATATCTCCAAGATGATCGTTAATGGCACTCGTAATTGCAAGACAGATTTTATGAACTAAGGAAGCATTGCTAGGTTTACCCAAGTAAATCGTCTCAATCGGATACATAAAACCTTCGCTCTCGATAATAGGCGCGGAATCCATCAATATAGCAATTGATTTGGCGTCTAGTGTCGCCGACATTACAAGAATCTTAATATCCTCACGGAATATATGTTGAGCTTGCAAGCAAAGGGCGAGACCAAGATCAGCATGAAGACTCCGTTCATGATATTCATCGAAGATAACAAGACCAACACCATCCAATGAAGGATCATCCTGTAGCATTCGAGTGAGAATACCCTCTGTGATCACTTCGATTCGCGTCTGCTTGCTAATTCTTGAATCTAATCGAACGCGGTAACCTACTGTCACACCAACTTGTTCACCTAAAGCTCTAGACATATAATGCGCTGAGTTGCGTGCTGCCATTCGTCTAGGCTCTAGCATAAGAATTTTGCGACCAGATAACCATGATTCTTCAATGAGTGCAAGTGGGACACGTGTCGTTTTCCCGGCACCCGGCGGTGCAATGAGTACAGCATTCGATTGCGATCGTAGTACATCCTTTAATTGATCCATGACTAAATCAATGGGTAAGCTTCTCAATTTAGATCACCGTAACCACCGTAACGTGCGATATATTCCTCTTTGGTCATCCCATAATAGATCTCGTCATGATGCTGCCCATTCGTATATAGCATATTTCTTAATTGACCCTCCTTCACAAATCCCATACGCTCATGAAGCTTGATGGACGCTGTATTAAATGAATATATATGTGGGGTTACCTTCTGATAACCAAGCTCATAGAAATAATATAACAGCACCATTCTAATCATCTCCTGGGCATACCCGAGTCTACGATAGGCTTCACTTATTAGAATACCGTACTTGAATGTTCCATGACGCCGGTTGCAATCAAATGTATCAATGGTACCAACGACTACATCGTCTTTATTCACTGCCACTAAGCGGAATGCATCTCCTAGCATTCGTTGCCTCTGACCTTCAAACCAGCTTATAATTTGCTGTTTCGTTCTAGGAAAGTGAAGCATGTCCATATTGCGATTCACATCATCATCTAAGCTCTCAAAGAATGTGAGATCTTGATCTTCGATAGCCCTTAATTGTATAAGATCACCCTGCCAGTAATGATTAGACATACATTTCACTCCCCTGCTTGTCTTGTCTACTGATTCGTCAGTGTAACAAGTATTTCCTTCTTAGCCTATAAATCTATGTATTCTGTTCGTGATTTAGGATGTTATTTTTGTTATAATAAAATTAAAAACCAACTAACAAGGAGTTCACTCTATTATGAATATTGCTTTTTTTCTTATCCCTAAATTAGAGGTTATTAGTTTAAAGGAGTCTTCAACATTAAGACAAACACTGGAACGAATGGAGCATCATCGTTATACTGCTATTCCAATCTTATCTGATGACGGCAAATATGTAGGGACTGTAACCGAAGGAGATTTACTATGGTATATCAAGAATAAGCATGAGCTTAATTTCGATAATATCCATCATTATCCTCTGTCAGATCTTCCCCTGCGATTAGATATGAAGCCTGTTCGTATTAATGCAACAATGGAAAACTTAATTAGGTTAGTTACTTCACAGAACTTCGTACCCGTCATTGATGATTCGGACGCTTTTATTGGAATTGTTCGCCGAAGTGATATTATCGAATATTGCGCTTCTATGTTCACCGTCAATAATTAGTAATCGTCTTCTAGGACAAATATCTAATCGTCCCTCGCTTCTTTTACATATGCTGAGTAGAGATCGATTTTCTTTCGATCAACCTTCATTGTGAGAGGGGAGGAACTAGAATGCAAATCAATAAGAAATCTTTGAGAAAGTTAACAGGTCGTACAATATATGTAATTAACAATAAGAATATTAAAATCACTGGAAAGCTGGTCAAGCTAAGCGGTAATAAGATCTATTTACAACCTACAAGCATTGGGAATAAGAAAGTAAGAACAAGTGCAATTCTCCCACTCGTGCTGTTTGACTTACTAGCAGTGGGTACTTCACCTTATGCTTTAGGTTACGGTGGATATCCTGGGTATGGAGTAGGATACCCAGGGGGCGTGGTTGGTGGATTAACACCAGGCTATCCTTATCCCGGTATCGGATATGGTGCAGGTTATACAGGCTTCTATTAGTAGAGCGCAGGAATAACAGATAGAAGAAAGACTACTGCCGGATTCATTCGACAGTAGTCTTTCTTCTATGAATTATGACAATTTCTTAGAAAATTCATAGCAATGAATGTTTGGATGATATTGAATCGATCTAAAGCCTAAAGCTTTATAGAATTTAATCGCTTTGTTATTTGATTTATCCACGTAAAGAGATATGTCATCCATCCGAGTTGCTTTTCCATAAAGAAGAGCATGCTGGACAAGCTTACGCCCTATTCCCTTCCCCTTCTGTTGATGTTTGACAGCTATCATATCTACCCAGAGTATACGATCCTGAGTAAGTATATGGATAAAGCCAACTATGTGACCAATACGATTTCTCCACACATAAGTCATCCCAATACTTAATCGCTGCATAAGCTCATCTTTATTGAAGAGGGTGTTTGGAAATCTTCTTCTCGCAAGAGGAAGTAATTCGTCCTTAATAAGTTGGATTATTGAATTGTCGTCCAAGCCAGGTTTCCGTTTGGATATCAATTGTCATCTGCCCTTTCTATCAGTAGACATATCCTCATCTTATGAAGATGGTGGCTAGTATGCTTGGGCAATGATGTCTTGTCTTATTGCGAAACCGGAACTGCATTAAAGTATTCTTCTAAGGTAAGCTGCTTCTCAGCAATTTCTTGTGCTATCGTTATGCCTACATAACGTAAGTGCCATGGTTCATATTTGTACCCCGTAATATCTTGCTTCCCGTCAGGATAACGAATGATAAACCCATATTCCCCTACATGCTCAGCTAACCATGCTGCCTCCTTCGTATCACCGAAGCAATCATCAGCTGCACATTTACCATCGCCGCCTGTTACATCAATTGCAAGTCCTGTCTCATGCTCGCTATGTCCTGGTACAGCGCTATAAGTCATGGCCTTCTCAACGCCATCTCTCTTGACATAACGTTCGAACAGAGCCTTCTGGGTAGCGTTAGAGCGGTATGCGGACACACCAAGCAGGACGATCTGGTCCTCCGCAGCTCCGGCAAACATAGCTTCAATTGCTTCTGCTGCTTCTTTGCGAAGCTTCCGTTTATCTAATTTCTCCGAGAAAATAAAATCGATATTCGGATAAACGAGTTCATCCGGTTTATAATCCTTAGGCAATGAATATTGTTTATTAACTAACACACTTATCGCTTCTGGCTCTCCAATAACTTGAACGGAATCACCGTTATTGATTGGCTTCTCCTCAACTGTAGCTTCAGAGCGATCAACGACCACCTCTTCCACCGCTGACGGCGGCTCTGGCTGTTCATCCTCTTCTACAGGCAGAACCGCCTCTTCCGTCGGCTCAACTGGCGTAGTTACAATAGGCTCAACGTTCTCGTTAGATGGTGTATTCGTAGCATTATTCTCACCACAGCCTGTCAATAGAAGAATACAGAGCGACATGCTCATAAGCAGTGTAATGATTTGGCGCACAATGATCTCCTCATCTCTTATAAATATAAGCTAAAACTTATCGAGTATTATTATTGCGGGGGATAGCATAGAATCACTTCTAGCGGTAATTCACTTGTTCGGTCCCAGATTAATTCGGTTACAGCAGCTGGAATGAACCATTGATTGGACTGGCTTATCTCGTAAGATTTCCCACTATAATGTATAGTACCTGAACCAGATAGGATAACTGCAATGACACAGGCACCTGTACCATAAGTATGATAACGACCGGTTACTTCAATTCGAGACATTGTAAATCGATCGGTATCTTCAGAGCTTATTAGACTATATTGTTTGCCACCCATAGTTTCATTAATTAGGCGAGGCTGCTTCTTCCATCTAGCTAGCATTTCATTCATAGACAGCGTTTCATAATGAAAAGCATCTAACATACGTTCAAATCCAATCCCAAGATGGCATGCCATATCTGGCACGATATTCCCTTTAGGTGTCGTTCGTTCGACACGAAGCGTGTAATCAGTCGGTTCTTGAATTTCGATCAGGAAACAGCCGACTCCTATCGCATGAGGTACGCCACCCTCTACGAGAAAGATGTCCCCAGCCTCAACGTTCACTCGGTGTAAGCAATCTATCATCGCAGGGATATCCTGTCTCTCGAATACTTCCTGCCAATAAGCCCTGGTTACTTCTGGCTTAAATCCTAATAATACGGATGGCATCTCACCATCTATTTCCCTGCCTCCAATAACGTACCAAGCTTCAGTTTTGCCGAAATTGGATTGGAATACTTCCTTGGCGAACTGTCGGTCAGGGTGCACCTGGATGGTCAGTCGTTCGCCCGCATCCAGAGCTTTAACGAGTACAGCAGTCTGTGACCCATATACCTTGGCGTGCTTCATACCTAAATACCGTTCGGGATCACTCTCAATTCGATCCTTAAGTGAGATTAATGTATGATCTTCAGATTCAATCAGACTAAGACCTTCGATGAGATGCTCCCTGCCAACATTACGGGCTTGGACTGTTGAAGCGATCCACTCTTCAGGAAATGAACTATCCTCGGATACTTCCTTGCCTTGCCATGATTCTAACAATTGTCCTCCAGAATAAGTTCTCCAGACACGATTGTTCAATAAGCGAAGCGGGAATAGCTGTTGATCCTGACTCATCCTCTGTACCCCCTAATCATTAGACTCACATCGAACTCATAATGTTACAATTCTCTTGTATATAACAAAAACCGTACAACCACAAGAATGCGTTGTGCGGTCTTTAAAGGTAAACCCTTCACAGAAGAAAATCCAATTAATCAGCGCAGTTACTAGTAGAAACTACGGTATCGGTATCCATTGTAATCTTCTCGGAAACCGTATCACGAATAATTCCAATAACAAGCTGAAGTAAATAATTAATATCCTCCTGTGATTGCTTGAATTCATTAACAACAGGATATTCGTTTAATTGTAGTTCAAGGACTTCAATTTCCTTCTCTATTTTATCCACCATGGCTTGGTTCTTGAAATGCTCAAAGCCAACGATTTCCTTCTGCTTCTTCTTGATAAGCTTAATGATTTCCTGTACTTCCGTGTGATTATTCACTTTAATCTCGGCTTTTTGATATATTTGTACTTCGTCAGCCGTTGTTAGAGTCTCTGCTAATTCCTTAGCTTTATTAATAATATCTTCACGCACAATAACTTCAGTACTCGTATAGCTTGGGATGGCGCAATGGTCATCCTGATGATGATGTGACACGATAACACGCTCCTGTTCATTATTCCTAATTATACAACAATGCTCGCTGAATCTGCTACCAAGTTACCGTTTAAGAACCAAGTATGCATCGCAGTGATCTTAACTTGTACAATAGATCCACATAAGTGCTCCGGTCCGGCAAAATGGACTAGCTTATTCGTACGTGTCCTTCCGCTTAGCATCTCAGTATTATTCTTACTGACTCCCTCAACGAGCACTTCAACGACTTGACCTAGACAAGCTTCATTACTCTTCGAGCTCATCTCTTTAATTAATTCATTCAATCGATATAGTCGTTCCTTCTTCACTTGCTCAGGAACATTATCCTCCATATCTGCAGCGGGTGTACCTACTCTTGGAGAATAGATAAAGCTAAAGGCGAAGGCGAATCCAACCTCCCTAACTAAAGACATGGTATCCTCGAACTGCTCATCAGTCTCTCCGGGAAAACCAACGATAATATCAGAAGTTAGTAGGCTGTGTGGGATAGCTTTCTTAATCTTGCGAACTAACTCCAGGTATTGCTCACGCGTATATTTACGACTCATCTTCTTCAGAATCTCAGTACTGCCGGACTGCACAGGAAGATGAATGTGCTCTACTAAATTACCGCCCTTAGCCAGCACCTCAATGAGATGATCATCGAAATCTCTAGGGTGGGACGTTGTAAAGCGGACACGTGGAATATCAATCTTACGCATGTCCTCCATCAAATCGCCGAATCGATATTCGATATCATCGAAATCTTTGCCATATGCGTTCACATTCTGCCCCAGCAAGGTAACCTCTTGAAAGCCTTGACGAGCTAATTCCCGTACCTCAGTAATTACATCTTGTGGACGGCGACTTCGTTCCTTCCCTCTCGTAAATGGCACGATACAATAGGTGCAGAACTTATCACAGCCATACATGATATTAACCCAGGCTTTCATGCCTTCACGCTTGATTGGTAAGTTCTCGATAATGTTGCCTTCCTTGGACCAAACCTCTACGACCATTTCCTTGCTATAGTAGGCTTCCTGCAATAGAGCTGGAAGGCGATGGATATTATGAGTACCGAAGATCATATCGACATGGTCATGCTTCTGAAGAATTCGGTGTACAACCGATTCTTCCTGTGACATACAGCCACATACACCTATAATTAACCCTGGACGCTGTAGCTTAAGCGGTTTGAGATGACCAATTTCACCGAATACTCGGTCCTCTGCGTTCTCACGAATAGCACATGTATTCAGAAGGATGACGTCCGCTTGTTCTCTAGAATCAGTTGATCGGTAGCCTAACTCCTCGAGCAAGCCTCGCATGGTTTCAGTATCATGCTCATTCATTTGACAGCCATAGGTCGTTATTAAGTAAAATTTCCCTTGACCAAAGCTTCTCATTTCCTCAGGTATGTGATAGTCATAATGGACTTCTATCTCATTCTTACCTCTTGTCTTGCCATCCTTATAATCAGGTGAAGAATGAACATGGACCTCACGACCATTGAGTCTAAACTTAGTATGACTTTCGTCTTGCTCTCTTAATTTAAAGGAACCGTCAAAATATTGGGAGTAGTCTTTCGCATCCTTACTCATCGCTGCACCTTCTTTCTATTAGAACAGTTTATATATATCATCAATAAACACCAGTACAAATTATATCATGATTCACTGATGATATCCATTCATAGGGCAGTTATGCAGCTTGCAAACAGTATCCGATTAGATCAGAATTTCTCCAAGGTCACCAGTTGCTGCACCAGCAGCATTCGCTTCATCGGTATCGATGTGCATATCTAGCTTAAATTGATCACTGACTCGTGCTAAGACATGATCCAATATCATTCCTCTATCTCCTGATAAACGCACTTTAACGAGCTGTTTATCCTTAATGCCCCACTTCAGAGCATCTTCCGTGTGGAAGTGAATATGTCTTGCTGCTACGATCACTCCAGAGTCAATGGTAATCGCTCCAGCAGGCCCAATTAATTGAATACCCGGTGTAGCTTCAGTATCACCCGATTGTCTTAGAGGCGGATTTAATCCAAGTGTAAAAGCGTCTGTACGCGAAATTTCAAGCTGGGTGTTCCCACGTGCTGGTCCTAAGATACGAATTTTATCAAACTTTCCCTTTGGGCCTTGAACAGCAACAGTTTCCTCTGCTGCAAATTGGTTAGGTTGAGATAAAGGCTTTAACTGCTTTAATTCATAGCCAGCACCAAATAATACTTCGATGTGCTCTGGTGATAGATGAAGATGTCTTGCAGAAACACCAATTGGGACCATCATACTCATTAATATCGCTCCTCATTATTTTATCAATCATATCTTAACAATTCCGACAAAAAAGACATGTGACCTTAATCACATGTCTTCAACGACTCTACTTGAACTCAGACACAAGATATTTGAATTGTTCTTCAGACAATTTAAGATCTTGATTAGCTATACCTTGATCCTTAAAACCAGGAATTAGCTCTTGATAGCTCTTCCTACTCTTATCTTGATACACAAGTCCGCATAGCATACCTTCGGTTTCCATCAACTTCGTCATAGCTAGAATACGATTGGAGGAATCATAATCCGGTATATCTTCTGTGTTAACAATATGCTCTTTGAACCAGTCATACGTATTGAATTTATTGAAGGTTACACATGGGCTGAATACATTGATAAGTGAGAAGCCCTTATGATTCAAGCCAGCCTCGATCAGCTGTGTTAGTTGCTTCAGATTACTAGAGAAGGATTGGGCGATGAATGTTGCACCCGCTGAAAGAGCAACCTCAAGTGGAGCTAATGGCGTCTCAATCGTCCCTGCTGGTGTACTCTTCGTCTTAAAGCCCTCGGCACTTCTCGGAGAGGCTTGACCCTTCGTTAATCCGTAAATTTGATTATCCATAACGATATAAGTGATATCGATATTCCTACGTATAGCATGAATCGTATGTCCCATCCCAATTGCAAAGCCATCTCCATCACCGCCAGAGGCAATAACCGTTAATTCTCGATTAGCCATCTTAACGCCTTGTGCAATTGGAAGTGAACGGCCATGAATACCATGTAAGCCATAAGCGTTAACATAACCAGATATCCGTCCAGAGCAACCAATTCCACTTACGATAGCAAGGTTATGTGGCTCTAGACCTACATTCGCTGCTGCTCTTTGGATTGCCGCTTGTACAGAGAAATCACCACAGCCCGGACACCAATTAGGTTTAACCTGATTTCTAAATTCCTTGAATGTTGCCATATTACAGCACCCCCTTACTTTGTTCATATATTTCTTTGGGTAAGAATGGATTCCCATCATATTTGAGTATATGGCTCATCTTTTCACCGAATCCTGCATGAAGCTTAATCTGAGAAGCGAGTTGACCTGTTGCGTTATTCTCAACAACAATCACGTTCTTAGCGCTAGCAAGATAGGGCTTGATCTGTTCAGCTGGGAATGGATGAATTAAGCGAACCGTAATATGATTACTTGTAATTCCATCCTGAGTTAGTCTGGTTCGTGCTTCATCAATCGTTCCACCAGTTGAGCCCATTCCAATAATGAGTAAGTCTGGTTGTTCATGTGGAGCATCAACTAATATTGGATTCGTAACAACTAGAGTGTCTAGTTTATGCAGACGTTTGTCCATCATCTGTTTGCGATTGATGGAGCTTTCAGATGGACGTCCTTCTTGATCATGCTCTACACCTGTAACATGATGTATACCATTCAATTGTCCTGGGATTGAACGCTTCGAGATCCCATCATCCGTTAATTGATAACGGAGGAACAATTTATTATCAACTAATGGGGGAAGCTCACTGTCTACAAGCTTTCCACGATCGATAGATATGCGATTATAATCTAGGATATCCGAGGTTTGTTTGCCCAATGAAAGCTGTAAATCCGTCATAAGAATAACGGGCACTTGATATTGATCAGCTAGGTTGAACGCTTCTATTGTATCGTAAAAGCATTCCTCAATTGTGCTAGGAGACAACACGATCTTCGGAATTTCACCATGGGTTCCATATACCATTGCGTTTAAATCGCTTTGTTCTTGCTTAGTCGGCAATCCTGTACTAGGTCCACCGCGTTGAGTATCGACAATCACTACTGGCGTTTCGGTTATTCCCGACAAGCCTATCGCTTCAGTCATCAAGGATAGTCCCGGACCAGAGGATGCTGTTAATGCACGAGCACCTGCATAATTGGCTCCAATCGCCATAGTTACTGCTGCGATTTCATCCTCAGTTTGAATAACTGTTCCACCTAGGCTAGGTAATTTCTTGATCAAATATTCCATAATCTCTGATGCAGGTGTAATCGGATAAGCTGGCATAAATCGACAGCCCGCAGCAACTGCACCAAGAGCAATAGCATCATTACCAATAATGAATAATTTCTGTTCTCCGTCCGGAGGTAATAATCTGAATTCTTCTAGTGGTCCACCAGCTTCATCTAGAACAAATTGAGCGCCTCTTCTTACAGCCTCAACATTCTTCTCAACGATTGATGCACCTTTACGACCATATTCCTCTTCAACTGCTTTATTGAATACTTCTAGAGGTAGTCCTAATAATGCCCAAGAGGCGCCGGAAGCAGCCATATTCTTGAATAAGGAAGTACCTAACTCTTCAGCTATTGCTGTAATCGGTACTGCAAACAAGCGTGCTTCTATATGTTCTGGCAATACTGGATTAAATTTAGCGTCTGCGACAACCACACCTCCCGGTCGAAGCTCATGCGCATTAAGATCAATCGTCTCTTGGTCGAATGCGACAAGAATGTCTAAATCATCGGAAATTGCTCGAATTGGATGTGTACTAATGCGGATTTTATTATTCGTATGTCCACCTTTTATTCGTGAAGAGAAATGCCTATACCCATATAAATAATAGCCTAGTCTGTTAAGCGATGTGGAGAAAATCCGATCTGTACTCTCGACGCCTTCTCCTTGTTGCCCGCCGATTTTCCACGATAATTGACTAATCACCAGTGTACACTCCTTTGAATTGTGTAAATCCGATTCTATTCTTTATTTTGTAACAAAGCCATAAAAGATTCTTTTCAAATGTCATACTAAATCTTATGACTTTAGGCGTATAAAAGCAAGTGTTTTGGTTCTAATTGGTTATAGTTATTTTAGATGAAACCTATATCAATATTAGATGGATGCAGTCGCAAAAGAGCTTAAATATTCTTATGTAGATATTGGAACCAATTTTTAAACAACCATTTTTCGACATCTTCTTCATCGTAATATTGCAGAAGCATATTTTGCAGGTTCACATATTGACCTGGGTGTTCCAATTCAACAATCCATTCATCAATACCATCAAAATCAGAACCGAACGTCAGGTGATCAGTTCCCCCACATTCACAAATATAATCGATATGTTTCAATAAATCTTGGATCATAACCGGTTTATTCATACTAACAAAGAAAGGAACGAAGGTTAATCCAATGCAACCCCCAACCCGAATTATCTCTAGAATTTGATCCTTCTTCAGGTTTCGCGGATGCTGACAAATGTCAAACACATTGGAATGTGAGGCATAGAAAGGTTTCTGCGCGATGGCTGCTACATCCCAAAACCCTGCTTCGGATAAATGTGATACATCTATTAGAATGCCCAACTTCTCGCATTCTTTAACAAATTGTTTGCCGATTATTGTTAACCCCCCTCCACGAGGTTCGCCAATTCCATCAGCAGCCCAATTCGCATGATTCCAGGTAAGTCCAACAGCCCTAACACCTAAGCGGTATAGGATACGTAAATACATGAAATTCCCCATTATCCCATCTACACCTTCAAGTGTGAGGAATGCTCCGATTTGGGATCCAGACAATAATGAATTCATATCGGTCTGATTGTGTATAGGCATCATATGTGGATCATTAAGAATACGCTGTTCATATAGATCGACCGACATTAAGATGGCTTGAAATTCTGTCATGCTAAATGCTCTTGGTATATATATGGCGAAGCATTGAAGTTTAATATTGGCTGCTTGTAATCTAGGAAGGGTAACATCCAATATCGAGGAATCGTAAAAGTCAGCTCGTTGATTCATAAGTAACTTACTAATCGCATCACAATGACCATCAATAATAAACATGGGTTCGGCCTCCTATTCGCAAATCACATTTGGTGGCTAACAAGGATGGTATACACACAAAAAAACCTATTTACCCAGGAGAAGTAAACAGGTTATCCTTAAATTCGGTTAATGCTCTTAAATCTCTATGCATATCAACGAGGTTCAACAATTATCTTGATCGCTGTACGATCTTCTCCATCGATCTTAATATCAGTAAAGGCAGGAATACATATGAGGTCTACACCACTAGGGGCAACAAACCCTCGAGCAATCGCTACTGCTTTTATCGCTTGATTTAATGCACCTGCACCAATAGCCTGCATCTCAGCAGTACCGCGTTCTCTTAAAACGCCAGCCAGTGCTCCTGCTACAGAGTTTGGATTGGATTTTGCTGAAACCTTTAATATGTCCATACGCGTACCTCCTCGAGTATAACGGAATGCAATCACTACTAGTGATACATATTCGAGGAAAAGAAAATAATTCCTTCATCCTTAAAACCAGAAGGGATTAACTACATTGGACACTTCTGACTCTAGTCTAATATCCACTCATCCTCATATTGTCGAATAAGTTGGATTTTGCTAGATAACCCAGTAACATCGTCTAATTCAATGACAACTGCATGAAATTGCCATTTCCCCTCATCAACTATAAATCGACTTGGGAGCTCCGTTCTAAACTTCAATAAGACCGCTTCTCGCTCCATACCTAATACACCATCTCTAGGTCCAACCATGCCTACATCTGATACATAAGCTGACCCCTGTGGCAGAATTCGCTCATCGTGTGTCTGGACATGAGTATGAGTACCAACAATTGCAGATACCCTACCATCCAGATGCCATCCCATACTGATCTTCTCTGAGGTTGCTTCAGCATGGAAGTCTACGAGAATACACTTAATCTCTCCGTTCCATTCATCTAGAATGGCATCTATAGCACGGAATGGATCATCCATGGGCTGCATGTAGGTTCGACCGATTGCATTAATCAGACCAAGCTCCTTCTTCCCATTACGAACAATGGTATGTCCTCTCCCTGGCATTCCTGGAGAATAATTCAATGGACGGATTAAGCGAGGTTCTTCATCAATAAATTCAAAGATATCTTTATTACCCCAGGTATGGTTACCCATTGTAATAGCATGGACACCTAATTCGAATAATTCCCGAACAATCTTATGGGTTATTCCTCTTCCGGCAGCAGAATTTTCACCATTCGCAATAATGAAATCCGGGTTGAATTTGGTTTTTAGTCTCGGCAATACTTCCTTAATTGCCCTTCGACCAACTGAACCTACGATATCGCCAATAAATAATATTCTAATGATGTTTCTCTCCAATCCAATATAATCAATTGATATGTGTAATAAAAAGAGAAGTGGCATATGATCAGCCACTTCTCTTCAGTATTACATACTTACTTGGCGTATTCAACAGCTCGGGTCTCTCGTATGACAGTAACCTTAATGTGACCCGGGTAATTGAGCTCACTTTCAATTTGCTTTGTAATATCCCGTGCTAACCGGAATGCGTCAGCATCATCAATCTTATCTGGCTGTACCATGACACGAACTTCTCGTCCCGCTTGAATGGCGAATGATTTCTCAACACCTTCGAAGGATTCAGATATCTCTTCTAGCTTCTCCAAGCGTTTGATGTATGTCTCCAATGTTTCTCTACGTGCTCCTGGTCGTGCTGCAGAAAGTGCATCTGCGGCGCCAACGAGCATTGCGATAACTGAAGTAGGTTCTGTATCACCATGATGCGAAGCAATACTGTTAATAACGACAGGGTGCTCTTTATACTTCTTACCAAGCTCTACACCGATCTCAACATGTGATCCTTCTACCTCATGATCCAGCGCCTTACCGATGTCATGAAGTAATCCTGCACGCTTAGCAAGTGTAATGTCTTCACCAAGTTCCCCAGCCATTAATCCAGTTAAGTAGGCAACCTCCATCGAATGTTTAAGTACATTCTGTCCGTAGCTAGTACGGAATCTTAAGCGGCCTAGAATCTTAATTAAATCTGGGTGTATACCATGAACGCCCACCTCGAAGGTAGCTTGTTCACCGTACTCTCGAATACGTTCATCCACTTCTTTACGTGATTTCTCCACCATCTCTTCGATACGAGCCGGGTGAATTCTTCCATCAGCAACTAGCTTCTCAAGAGCGGTTCTTGCAATTTCACGTCGAATTGGATCAAATCCAGATAGTATTACTGCTTCTGGTGTATCATCGATAATCAGATCAATTCCGGTTAACGTCTCCAGAGCACGAATATTACGCCCTTCTCGTCCAATAATACGGCCTTTCATCTCTTCATTAGGAAGAGTTACAACAGAAACAGTTGTTTCTGCCACATGATCTGCTGCGCAACGTTGAATGGCCAACGTGATAATTTCTCTTGCTTTCTTGTCGGCTTCCTCTTTAGCTTGTTGTTCAATTTGTTTAATCAATTGAACTGTTTCATGACGAACCTCTTGTTCGACATTGCTTAATATGATTTGCTTAGCATCTTCAGTACTTAAACCAGATACACGTTCTAGTTCAAGAACTTGTTTCTTGTAAATCTGCTCAATGTTATCTTGCGTTTCCTCGAGTCGTTTCTCCTTGTTGGCTAAATTCTCTTCTTTCTGCTCTTGGGATTCTATTTTCTTATCCAGCGACTCCTCTTTTTGCAACAATCGTCTTTCTTGGCGTTGAATTTCATTCCGACGCTCACGAATGTCTTTTTCAGCTTCAGTTCGAAGACGATAAACTTCATCTTTAGCTTCGAGAACTGTTTCTTTCTTAAGCGCGATAGCATCCTTATTCGCTTTCTCAACGATTTGTAAAGCTGCTAATTCTGCGCTTGAAATTTTAGCTTCTGCAAGAGATTTGCGGATAAAGTAACCAATCCCAAAGCCTGCGACTCCAACAACGAGAACGATCAAGGGCCAGATGAATTCCATCCTTTTTCACCTCCTCGTTATCACTCCAAGTGGTTAGCCTGGGGATTATGCGGTTTTTAATCCGTATTCATTTCGACTCATTAGTTTTCAACCGATGTCTAACATTATGATCCATCACCATCGGCCAAGTTATAAATAAGTGTAAGTGCTTACCTCACACCTTTTATTATTGTAGCTTTTGGTGAAGAATAATGTCAAGCATGTCCGTCGTATCTTGTTGATTATCATCATTCTTCGAAGAAGACATCATCTGTATTCTTTAATACACCCATTACCTTACGTGTCACTTCGGAGGTATAACCTCTCCGTTGTAGTAAATTCATGATCTTGCGAAACTTGGCTAATTCCTCACCTTTGTCTATCTCCCAGCGCTTAGAAGCCAAGGTTAACGCTTGCTCGTATTCAATAGAATTATCGAATTGATCAAGTGCGGCTTGAATCTCAGATTTGGAAATACCCTTCTGAGTCAATTCTCGTTTAATCCACAATGGACCCTTCTTGTTCATTCTCATCCTTTGCTTAGCAAGTGCAATGGCATACTCATTATCATTAATAAATTTCTGATCCGTTAGTTTAGTAAGAACATCAGTGATGATGTCCTCCTCGTAACCTTTACTGCTTAATTTAGTTGCAACTTCCTTCTCAGAACGCATCGATCTCCCTATATACCTAAGAGCAGCTCGGTAAGCGCTGTGTCTTTCCTCCTCATATACCACATTATCTATATATGATTTAGTAAAAGTTGCATCCTTCAGCAATCGGTATTTCACAACAATATCCTCATGAACTGCAAATGAATACTCGCCATTCACATAAATATTAAATCGATGCTTATGGCGTTTCTGTTGTTCCACCGTTGTAATGGTTATGGGTTCTTCTTCCTTCATCTTCACTTGCCCTCCAATCAGAGAAAAGTCCGCACATAGGCAACTATGCGCGGACAGTTTGTTCTTTATTCGCCGTTATCATCGAATGACGATTTATTCATTGTTAAGGATTGAACTGTTCCTGCTGCGCGAATTTTCGCTTCAATTGTGTTAGCAATTTCAGGATTATCCTTCAGGTACTGCTTCGCATTCTCTCTGCCCTGACCCATTCGTTCGCCTTCATAAGAATACCAAGCACCGCTCTTCTGTACGATATCAATTTCCGCACCAATATCGATAATACTACCAACCCTCGAGATACCTTCACCATACATGATATCTACTTCAGCTTGTTTGAATGGAGGAGCAACCTTATTCTTAACTACTTTAATCCTTGTACGATTTCCTACTAAATCATTACCTTGCTTAATCGATTCAATTCGACGCACCTCAAGTCTCACCGAGGAATAGAATTTCAATGCTCTTCCGCCTGGAGTTACTTCTGGATTACCGAACATTACGCCAACCTTCTCACGAAGCTGATTAATGAATATAGCAATAACCTTGGATTTACCTATTGCTCCTGACAGCTTTCGTAATGCTTGTGACATCAATCGTGCTTGCAACCCTACGTGAGAGTCACCCATATCACCTTCAATTTCAGCTTTAGGAACCAAAGCAGCAACTGAATCAATTACAATTATATCTACTGCACCACTGCGAACCAAGGCCTCGGCAATTTCTAATCCTTGCTCACCCGTATCTGGCTGAGACAATAGTAACTCATCAATATTAACACCTAGCTTACTTGCATACTGTGGGTCTAACGCATGCTCTGCATCTATGAAAGCTGCTTGTCCACCGATTTTCTGAACTTCTGCAATAGCATGTAAAGCGACTGTTGTCTTACCTGATGATTCAGGACCGAATACCTCTATTATTCTACCTCTTGGAATTCCGCCTATACCTAATGCGATATCTAATGCCAATATACCACTTGATATAGTTTCTACCTGCATATGAGTCGATTCTCCAAGCTTCATAACAGATCCCTTACCGAATTGCTTCTCAATTTGCTTCAATGCCATATCTAAAGCTGCACGACGATCTGACAAGTGCTTCACTTCCTCTTCTTCTAGTTAATATAAATCTATGATAATCCTTTTTTCTGCACTTGCCAAGTGTTTTTTCGAACATCCGTTCGTTATTTATTTATCGGCAACCACAAGGTCCATAATTGTGACGTGAAATAAAAAAATACCGTGCACAAAGGGGCCCTCTGCTACGGTACTTCCGTTAACAAGAATAATTTAACATTAATTTATCATAGATCCATTACTTTACAAGACATATTTTATAAGTTTCTTAATTGCTGCCACAGTTGATACATTACCTGTTTTACTGTTCTAACACGAACCATCTCACGATTTCCTGCAATATTCAATTGATGCACTTGCGTATCACCATTCTTGCTAACAATAGCGGCATAAATTAACCCAACAGGTTTTCGCTCAGAATGATCAGGGCCAGCAATTCCCGTAATAGATATACCCAGGTCGCTACCTGTTCGTTGCACAATCTGCTGAGCTAATAGAATAGCTACTTCCTCACTCACAGCCCCTGGAGCGTCTTCACCCTCAAGCATGTTCATAGGTATTTGCAGTGAACGATGCTTCCATTCATTGGAATAGCATATTACTCCACCATGGAACATCGCAGAGCTTCCTGGAATTGAAGTAATGAGCTCACTGAGTAGCCCGCCTGTACAGCTCTCGGCTACAGATAAAGTAAGCCCCTTCTCGGTCATAAGACGAACAATGACAGCCTCCAAGGGTACATCTATATCTGAATATAGAAATTCACCTACACGATTATGAATTTCCAAATGAGTAACATCCAATATCTTATTCGCTGCTTCCAGCGTGTGGGCACGAGTCGTCAGCCTAATCGTGACCTCGCCTTCCTTCGCATAAGGGGCAATCGATGGGTCACTCTGCGTTGTTATGAGATCCTTAATGGCATGCTCGAGGCGAGATTCTCCAATCCCACAAAATTTAAGCATTCTAGAGAACAGCGCTCCTGTATTCGGCATTTTTCCAAGAATCCATGGCATCGCATAGTTCTCGAACATCGGTTTCATTTCTTTGGGTGGACCAGGCAACAGAACATAGTGCGTATTACCTTGTGTAATGGCCGACCCTACAGCCATTCCAGTATCATTCATTAAAGGATCTGCTCCATCAATCATTAAAGCTTGGCGAGCGTTACTCTCTACCATGATTACTTTACGATCGATGTGAAAGGAAGCGATATGATCATAGGAGGGCTGATGAATGGACAAGCCTAGCCCTAGTATTCCAGCAAGAACATCCCTCGTAATATCATCCTGAGTTGGACCTAATCCACCGGTAAATACGATTAGATCAGCTCGACTGCTTGCTAATCGCATAGCATCAGCCATTCGTTCAGCATTATCCCCAACCACGGTTTGATAGTATAAATTCACACCCATTTCTGCGAACTTCTGCGACAAATATTGGGCATTCGAGTTAACAATTTGACCCATTAGAAGCTCGGTACCTACAGCTATAATTTCTGCCCTCATATGCCATATCCTTTCAGAGCGAATTGCTCTACATCTTATCCGAGAAGTTAATTACCGTCTTACCTTTCATGAAATAATCTATACCCGAATAAATTGTAATGAGCGCCGCCAACCAAGTGACAATTAGATCAATTCGCCAGCCTATGAAGACGAATGGAAAATTATTAATTAATAACAGAATAATGGCTGCAATCTGAAATCCAGTTTTCCACTTTCCAAGATTACTTGCGGGTATAACCACACCTTCTAAGAGTGCTACCTGCCTTAATCCGGTTACAGCAAATTCGCGACTTATAATAATAATTACAATTAGCGCATTAAGTTTATCCATCTCTACGAGTGAAATAAGCACTGCAGCAACCAACAGCTTATCCGCTAACGGATCAAGCAGCTTTCCTAGATTACTGACCAACTTATGCTTTCTTGCGATATAGCCATCAAGTGAATCCGTAATAGCCGCTATACTAAATATGAATACAGCTATAATCTGATTGTAAGTTATAGTAAAGATGATACCATTAATTTCTGGTATGCTGATAGGTGGTAAATTCAAATTAACGAGCAAAAAGAACATGATAACGGGAACAAGGAATATGCGTGCAACTGTAATTTTATTGGCTAAGTTCATGATACAGCAACTCCAGTCAAATCATACTCAAATGCATGAGTGATATTAACCTTAACCAATTGTCCGATCTCGGCATGACACTGACTAACGAATACTTCACCATCGATTTCCGGTGCATCAAATTGTGTACGTCCGATGTATATATCGTTACGGCCATCATATCGTTCAATCAGTACATCAAGTGTCTGTCCAACCATCTTGACACTACGTCCTGTAGAGATTTCACGTTGAACTTCCATTAATGTATTCGCACGCCATTCCTTAGTCTCTTCTGGCAATTGGTCTGGTAATCGCGCTGCAGGCGTATCGTCCTCTTGAGAGTAGGTAAACACACCCAATCGATCGAATTTAATATCTTTAACAAACTCAGTTAGATTATTATAGTCCTCTTCTGTCTCTCCAGGAAAACCAACAATAAGAGATGTTCGTAATGAGACATCGGGAATATGTTTGCGAATCTGTGTAATTAATTCACGTACATCCTTCTGTCTTCCAGGTCTACGCATCTTCTTAAGAATATGATCTTCACTATGCTGAAGTGGCATATCTACATACTTGCATACCTTCGGGTTATTAGCAATTGTCTGAATGAGTTCGTCTGTGAAGAATCCTGGATAAGCATAATGTAGCCGAACCCATGCCAGTCCTTGTACCTCAGTTACCTTATTCAGAAGGGTAGGCAGCATAAATCCATCATATATATCCGTTCCATAATTGGTGGAGTCCTGTGCAATCAAACTTATTTCCTTCACACCCTGCGAAACAAGGTGTTCGACTTCACTGATGATGGACTCCATAGTTCTACTGCGGAAATTTCCTCTCATTATTGGAATACTACAGAATGTACAAGCGTTATCGCAGCCTTCAGCAATTTTTACATAAGCGGTGTACCGAGGAGTCGTTACACGTCTTGGTAACTTCTGATCATAATTAAATACGGGATTCCCAACAAGTATCGGTTTCTTTCCTCTTAGCGCAGCATCAATAATATCGGTTATCTTATCGAAGTCGCCCGTTCCTACAATACCATCGATTTCTGGCATTTCATTCATAAGTTGTTCTTTGTATCTCTGCGTAAGACACCCTGAGACTATAAGTGCCTTCAGGTTCCCAGTTTGCTTCAAATCAGCTATCTCAAGAATCGTATTGACCGATTCTTCTTTAGCAGCATCGATAAATCCACAAGTGTTGATCACGATTACTGTCGCATCCTGATTGTCATCAACTAATAGAAATCCTTGTTCATGTACTAAACCGCCCATGATCTCAGAGTCTACAAGATTTTTCTCACAGCCTAATGTTACAAATTTCACCTTTTCGATCATGTACGTTACTCACCCGTTCCCTATCCATTATTATTGGAATCAACGATTCCTTATCTATAATTTGCAAATTGCAAATCAAGTGCCAAATCTGCGCCCTTGAGTAGCTGCATCACTTGCTGTAGATCATCTTTACTCTTCCCGGTCACTCTAATTTGATCCCCTTGAATAACCGTTTTTACCTTTAGTTTCGAATCCTTAATTAACATATTGATTTTCTTAGAGCTATCTTGATCTACGCCTTGCTTTAGCTTTATACGTTGCCGCATTGTGTTAGAGGCGGCAGGCTCTATCTTACCATACTCTAGACATTTGAGGGAAATGCCGCGCTTCACCATCTTGGTTTGTAGTATATCAACTACACTCTCTACTCTAAATTCTGAGTCCGACACGACGACCAAGTCCTCTTTATCAATGGAGATATCACTTTTACTACCCTTAAAATCAAATCGAGTTTCAATCTCACGCTCAGCTTGCTGAATGGCATTCTTCAGCTCCTGCATATCAACCTTGGATACAATATCAAAAGAGCTTTCTGAGCTCATTGACGACCACTTCCTTCCAAAATCACATAATGAAACAATTATACCAATAAAAGCATAGCAAGAAAAGACACTCTCCACTTTATCATGATAATTGGAGAGTGTCTTCCGCTAATTATATAGAAGGTTTTACCAAATCTAATTGCAATCGACGTGGATTAGGCTTATCACCCATATTAATATCTGTGCCATTAATCGTAACCTTCAACGCATTCGCTTTACCAATATTAAAGTATACGGATTCATCGAAAGTCCAATCTCGTGTATCATTCCGCTGTAAAGGCAAATTTTCCTCTATATATTCACCATTCTTATTCAATTTCTGTATAGCCATCCAACATTGATCCCCAACAACCTGTATTTGAATAGATAATTCCTTAGAATTTTTTATTTCATAAAAATCAGTTGATCCTTCAGTTTTCACCAAATTGATTTCTGCTACTTGAACAGGCTCAGGTTCTGGAACAGGCTCAGGTGTAACAATAACGACGGGTTCCTTCACTTCTGCTTCGGGTTGACTTCTATTATCAGTTAAAGGCGCTGGATTTCGTGATATTTGATCTTCATTTGGTGTCCTTACATAATAATAATAAAGCACACTTAAGATAAGCAATGGAAAAGCAATTACTAGTAAAGCTGAAGCCCACTTACTCATCTTATCTGAATTTCGGGGTGGCTTTGTCTGTCTGCGTTTAGGTTCATTAGCAGGCTCTAGATTAGTTTCAGGTATGACACTGCGATATAAACGAAGCACTTCTTCAGGCTCAAGACCAACTGCTTCAGAATAGCTTTTAATAAAGGCTCTCACATAAAAATTTCCGGGAAGTATCTTATAATTTCCTTCTTCTATAGCTTCAAGATATCTTTTGCGAATTTTTGTAAGCTCTTGTAATTCATCTAATGATATACCTTTTTGAGTACGTGCTTTTTTGAGTAATTGACCCAGGTCAGACATGCTTCACCTCCTCAAAGGATATGTTAAAACCCACTAGTAGCCTTCCGGCTGGGAAGTTAATGGCTCAAAATTAATTTCTTCATCGGGTGTACTACGAAGCTCAATAATGTAATCAAAATCTTCGAAAGTATACGCGGATTCTTGCACAAAAATATCCGGGTGCTCAATAACCTTAGTTGTTGGCATAGCCATAATTTCTTGAAGGAGTGCATAATGCTTCTCATTAGAGCGGAGCGTGCTTACTATACCATCAACGATAAAAATATTTTGTGTACTTGCTTCTTCCTCGGATAATTGACTGCGAACCGTCTGACGTAGCAAGGTCGATGAGACAAAGGTCCATCGCTTATTCGCGCATACACTTCCAGCAATAATAGATTCCGTTTTACCTACTCGAGGCATACCACGAAGACCAACGAGCTGATGTCCTTCAATCTTAAATATTTCACCAAGAAAATCTACAAGTAAACCTAATTCATCTCTTGTAAAGCGAAAAGTTTTACGATCATCGGAATCCCGTTCAATATATCGGCCGTGTCGAACAGCCAATATATCGACTAGCTTGGGTTCACGCATTTTGTTAATAGTAATATTATCTACCCTGCGAAGAAGCTTTTCTAATAAGATAATCTTCTCATGGTCATCCGTTTGAATTAACATGCCACGAGTCCGATCCTCTACGCCGTTAATAGATAATATATTGATTTCTAACATACCCATTAAAGATGCAATATCTCCTAACAAACCTGGACGGTTCTTATGTATCTTATATTCCAAATACCATTGTGTACTCATCATAAGAAACTTAAACCACCCTTGGATGAGGCTGCTATTCGCCTAAATTGCCTAAATAAACAATATCGCTTATATTGCTTATATTCTACAATTTTCGCAATAATCCTTCCCAAAAGCAAATTTAGTTATCAGTATTTCACAAAATATTTAAAAAGCCTTCAAGGAGAAGGCTTTTTTTGAATCCTATCCTTTTTCAACTAGTTTAACCATCAATCTTGCTATTGTTTTGCGATCATCTTTGTTGCCTACATCCCATAATTCTTTGAGAATACGTTCCTGCTCGTTCTTAGGATCAACCTTTTCATCCAAGAATTCTCCGATTTGAAAAGCTAACTTCTCAATTGTTTCTTCACCCATACCGGCATTTTTTGCTTGTTCTACTCTTTCACTTAAGAAGGTTTTCCATTTCTCAAATGTCGATAACACAGTTGTCATAAGGATTCTCCTTTATAAAGGTTTGTAACGACAACCCTAATATCTGCAATTATCCTAATGATTATACGTCTTTAAACGAACAAGCTAAGTTATCCATCCACCATTAGGACTAATGATCTGTCCTGTAATATAACTTGATTCGGGCAAGGCGACAAAATATACAAGCGAAGCAATCTCCTCAGGCTGAGCTAAACGTCCCACGGGGATATCATTGATCATGGACTGTTTATCCTCATCATTCATATGCTGAAGCATTGACGTATCAACAGCGCCTGGTGCAACAGCATTTACAGTTATCCCTGAAGGTGCCAACTCTTTAGCTAATGCTTTGGTAAACGCGTTCATTCCACCCTTAGTGGTCGAATAAAGCACCTCACATGATGCTCCTGCAATTCCCCATATTGAGGATACATTGACAATTCGCCCATACTTTTGCGAAATCATATGAGGTAAGAAGGTTTGTGTACACATGAACATACCCTTTAAATTTGTGTTCATCACATGATCCCATTCATTCTCGCTTACCTCGGATAACAGGCCAAAATGAGAAATTCCAGCGTTATTCACTAGAATATCAGGAACCATCTGGTGATGAACTAGCTTTTCCTGCATCTTCACAATCTGATCCTTCGACTTTAAATCCGCCGTAACCGTAAGTACGCGAACACCGTACTTCAAACACTTACGTGCTACTTCATTTGCTGCTTCATGCGCTTGCAAATAATGGATTACAACGTTCATTCCTGCGCTTGCGAATCGTTCGGCGATGGCCGCACCGATACCCCGATTCCCACCTGTCACCAGAACAGTTGTATCAGAAGAAGCTTTAACTATAGTCAAACGATATCATTCCTAATGATTGAGACGGCCAATTGCTCCCATTGTATATGATCCTTCATTCTTTGATTAACATCGGTTAGAGTTAAGCTCTCATACACAGTAAGGAATCGAAAAAAGTCTATATGTTTAAATAAATATTTCGTATATTCATTAGCAATCGCCTCAGGGGAATTTAATACTCGCAAATAGTTACCCATTCTTTTCTTCTTGGTGCGATCAAATGAGATCTGATCAAATCCGCTAATCATTATTGGCTCAATTAATTGTCGCATACGAGCAATTAGCAATTCTGGGTCCTTCGTTTCTCCACCGATTACCGAGAATGCATACTGTGTGCTTGCCTGATATTCATAGCCGAATTGGTCGGATATGAGATTCTCATCATAAAGTGTTTGATATAGGGTTGAGCTTGGGCTGAATAATAAATCGAAGAGCAGCTTTGTAGTTAGCTCACGGTAAAGTACAGCCTCTGGGTCAAGATATGAAACCTTCTCTTTAAAACCAAAGAGACACTTCGGTAATGAGACGGGGAGCTTGGCAATTCTCTGTTTGGCTTGAACTTCATATGGCTCATCTGGATACAAACGAGAAATATCTTTATAAGCAGTAAAGGTTTTCTTCTCTTGATTGTTCCGTATTTGGGTTATGATCTTATCTGGGTCCACACCACCAACAACAAAAAATGTCATGTTACCGGGATGGTAGAAGGTTTCGTGGCAAGCATAGAGCATCTCCTTATCAATCTTAGCGATGGACTCAATGGTACCCGCAATATCAATATGAATGGGATGCTGACTATACATGGATTCTATTAATCCATAATATACACGCCAATCTGGATGATCCTTGTACATGTTAATTTCCTGACCGATGATTCCTTTCTCCTTCTCCACATTCTCATCAGTAAAATATGGATTCTGCACAAAATTCAATAAGGTTTCTATATTATCCTCAATATGATCGGTTGCTGAGAATAGATAAGAAGTGCGATCAAAGCTTGTGAATGCATTAGCCGAAGCACCTTGATCTGCAAATTTTGAGAATACATCGCCTTCAGGCTCTTCGAACATCTTATGCTCAAGAAAGTGAGCGATTCCGTCAGGAACACGTTTTTCTATACCGTCATTAAGTTTAAAGTGATTGTCTACTGATCCATATCTTGTAGAGAATACAGCATATGTCTTCTGAAAGCCTGGCTTTGGCAAGATACGTACCTCTAGTCCATTCGATAGCTTCTCAACATATAATGTTTCATTAAGCTGGGGGTAGTGAATCGTTTCCATATCTTAATCCCCTTCCTTATTCTTCAAGAAATAGACTGTATCCAATTCAATCTTCTGTGCAACCTCTTGTATTTGATCCTTAGTCACTTGATTAATTTCTGTGAGAACAGTCGAAACCGAACGTTCGGTTCCTGTAAGTACGGTATTAAAATCAAATCCAATCATCTCATTAGGTGAATCATAAATTTGCTTAAGCTGATTGGTCATCATCGACTTGGTTTGTGACAATTCTAAATCGGAAATCTCACCAGACCGTAAAGCTTCTAGCTGTTGTGTAATTATGGAAACCGCTTGGTCATAATTGTCGATCTCAATGCCCGACTGAATCATTAAATTCCCCTTGTAACCATCTAATCTAGATGACACATAGTAAGCTAAGCTGGCTTTCTCTCTAACGTTAGTGAATAGCTTGGAGTGCGGGTAGCCACCTAATATCCCATTATATACCATTTCCACCGGGTAATTATTATCACCATAGGTGAATGGTGCAATTAAACCCATATTCAGCTTGCCTTGATTCACATCAAGCTGTTCTACTACACGTTTAGGCTCCGAAGTGATTCTATGAGAGGCATCGATCTGATATCTGAATAACTCATCCCTACCCATAGTAAATTGCTCTTTAACCATTGCTGTTACCTCTTCTAATGTGGTATGACCTACTACGTATATATCAATAGGTGCTTGCTTCAACCAGTTTTGATACTGCTCATATAATGTATCATTACTCAATGATGCGATATCCTCTAGACGCCCTAGTGGATTATACCGGAACGGATCATCCGCATACATGATCTGCACGCATCTTTCCGCAGCATACCTAATTTTATCATTGACAATAGATTCAAGCTTGTTCTGGATCGTCTGTTTCTCTGCATCCAGATACCTCGTCATGAATTTCCCATTCTCAATGGCTGGGCGTGTTATCGTCTGCCCGAGGAATGCAAGTGTTTCTTGGAGCAAGGATGGGCTCTGATGACCAAGAAAACGGTCATCAACCGTGTCCATACGAAATTGAACAATATGATTGTTACCCCGTTTATATATATCAAAGCCAAATCCCGCTCCATATAGCTCATCAAGGCGTTCTCTGAATGCCTTCGTTTCTGGATATTGCTCGGTTCCCCGTCGAAGAATAAAAGGAATGATCGCTGTAGAAGTCACAGTGGATTCCTCTAAAGGTCGACCTATGTACATTGAAACTGCATAAGTTTTGAACCGATCAGTCGGTAAAACATGAATACGTATACGATTCGTTTCCGCACGTTGAAATTGTAGGTGTTGCATCGATTCACATCCTCTCTCTTTATTGTCATTATATAAAATACTACAATTAATTACCAATCCTCTAAAAATGAAGAAGTAGCCTGTAGGGCTACCTCTTAAGAATTCAATGTTGATTACGCTTAAAGCATATGATTATATGCAAAATATATGCTTACCGATTTTCTTCACCTGTTGCCTCGTCCAGATCCATTTGGAAGTCGCTGTCTCGGGATTAAAGTAATATATGCAGCCCCCAGATGGATCCATACCATTAAGCGCATCTCTAACAGCTCGCGCTGAGCTCTCATCTGGCTCTAACCAGATTTGACCATCTGCAACTGCAGTGAATGCACCTGGTTGGAATATGACACCTGACACCGTCTTAGGGAAGCTTGCCGAATTTACTCGATTTAATATTACAGCTGCAACTGCGACCTGACCGATATATGGCTCTCCTCTCGCCTCACCATGAACAGCATTAGCCATGATTTTCAAATCATTAGCTGAGAGGCCTAAACTGTTCGAGTTTGTCATACCGCTTCCTGTGTTCGGAGCAGCCTTAGGTTTAGCCGCTTCTGCTGGTTTATCCATGGTTAGCTCAGGTGACCACTTTTTCGTTGCTTCCCAAAGCTTCAGCTTTGTCTTTGAACCAACAATCCCATCTGCCGGCATTCCAAATTTCCATTGGAAATGCTTGACGGATTGAAGCGTCTTCCAGCCATATGCTCCATCTACCTTACCATTATAGAAGCCGAGGAACTTTAATCTACCTTGTAATTCAAGTACATCCTTACCACTCGCCCCATATTTAAAAGTTACTTTACTAAACGTTTCTTGACTATCCTGACTACTAGTGAAGGTATGGTGGAGCTGGTATGAAGCAATCAGACACACGATGATACAACCTGTAATCAGTAGCAATCTTCTATTCATCGATTCCAACCTTTCTCATCTTTCGTGATCAAACATTATTATGAGAAAAGTTGGACGATAATATACTCATATTTTTTTGGCGAATATCAAGAACTCATTCGACTATGTTGAAACTGTTCGAAGGTCATAAGTACCTCTCTGGGCTTACTCCCCTCATACGGTCCTATGATGCCGGAGGCTTCCATATAGTCAATGAGCCGTGCAGCTCTTGTATAACCTATCCTTAATCTACGTTGTAGCAATGAGACGGACGCTTGCTTAGCCTCTAAGACAATCTGCGCTGCTTGGTCGAACAATTCATCCATATTCGGATCTTCCATCTCGAGCTGTTCCTCAACCTCTGGAACCAAATCTTCTTGGTATTGAGCTTGTCCTTGCGATCTAGCATATTGAACAACAGATTCAACCTCAGGATCAGAAAGAAATGCACCTTGCACCCGGATTGGCTTTGATTCTCCTACAGGTAAATATAACATGTCACCTCTTCCAAGCAGCTTCTCCGCACCAACTCCATCGAGAATCGTACGTGAGTCCACCTGTGNNCGATTCTTGATGGGATATTAGCCTTGATAACGCCTGTAATGACATCTACAGATGGACGTTGAGTGGCGATAATAAGGTGAATACCAGCTGCTCGAGCCATCTGAGCTAAGCGGCAGATCGCATCCTCAACATCGTGAGCAGCAACCATCATCAGGTCGGCTAACTCATCCACAATTACAACGATGAATGGAAGGGGATCCATACCTTTCTCATTGCACATGTTATTGTATCCCTCTATATTACGCGAGCCTGATTTGGAGAATAGTTCATACCGTTTCTCCATCTCGACGACGACTTTCTTAAGAGCAAGTGAGGCGCGTCTAGGATCCGTTACTACTGGGGCAAGCAGGTGTGGAATCCCATTGTAGATATTCAATTCCACCATCTTAGGATCAATCATTAGAAACTTAACTTCATCTGGCTTAGCTTTATACAGAATACTAACGATAATTGCATTAATACAGACCGATTTACCGGATCCTGTAGCACCAGCAACGAGTAAGTGTGGCATTCTTGCAAGATTAGCGACCATAGGTTGTCCAGATATGTCTCTACCTAATACAATTGAAAGCTTCGCTTGCGATTCATGAAAGGATGCGCTTTCCATAACCTCACGCACAGTTACAATGGATACCTCAGTATTCGGAACTTCAATGCCAATAGCAGATTTACCTGGAATAGGTGCTTCCATACGAATATCCTTAGCCGCCAAAGCTAGCGCTATATCGTCCGTTAAGGACACGATGCGGCTAACCTTAACTCCGACATCTGGTAAAATCTCATAGCGAGTTACCGCTGGCCCACGGACAACCTCCAAGACCTTCGCTCTCACGCCGAAGCTTTCTAATGTTGTTTCTAATTTCCGAGCGTTTGCTTTATAATCTGTTGAAGAACCGCCCTTTGCAGCCGAAGCAGGTTTACCTAATAGATGGAAGGGTGGGAGCTTGTACGCTACATTAATTCTTTCTTTGACAGCATGTAGAGGCACATTAGCATTCTCCTCGCCCTCTGCAGAAGCAGGAGTCATCAGTTCAGCATTATGAACTTCAACTGCTTCTACATCTCTGTTCGTCTGATCCACATGCTCCATAAAATCTCTAACAAGTATAACACTATCATTGCGGTCATCTGTTATGGGAGTATCCCCCATCTCAGCTAATTCATTATGAGCTTCATCCGTTGATTTATCTAAATCCTTCTTCTCTGGCTTTAGAAGCTCCATAAACAAGGATTTCTTAGCAGTTTTTCGTTTGGAATTGGGTTGATAGTTCTCCTCATCGATCTCATTAACGATTGGATACTTTCCTTTAACGACAACGTTTACCTCATCATCTTCGTCGTCTTCATCGTCCTGAGCCCCAATTAATTGCCTTTGCTGCCTTTTTCGCTTTAGCTGCGCAAAAATTTCCTTCCATTGTCTTCCACCCTTCTTGCCCATCAAGCTTAACATTCGTTTAATCCGAGAACCCATGTCAACATAGGACCATCCGGTCAAATATAGAAAGCCTATCGCTAATAAAGCGTATACGAACAATTGAGAGCCGTACTCATCGAAAAAAACGTATAAACCACTAAAGACGATGGCGCCAATCATACCGCCACCAAGCTCAACGTTAAATTGGTCTACAGTTTTCGTTTCTTCTAATAACTCCAATAAGTTCTGCATCGGTTGATTTAATATCGCGCTAGCTTTGTAATCACCTGTTGGATACAAATCCTGAGTCATCGATATTTGGAATAAAGTTAGTATCCCGATAATGAGTAGTACGATTCCTGTACGGCGGTAACTCCATCCTCTAGGCCACTGTCGTTTGATCATGACGTAAAGTCCAACATAAATAGCAATAAGCGGAATAACATAGTTCATCTGACCCGCTAGGAATAAGCATATGTAATTGATAGAACGACCAACGGTTCCCATCCCATTAATAGGACCCGACCCAGCTAGCGTAATGACCGAAAAAATGAGGANNAATCGGTGGCACCACGTATTATCGATTACAGACTATAATCGGATTATTTGACCAGGCAAATAAGCATTATTCATATACGGCTCAAGCTCAGGACTAATTACTCGAACTACCTTTATTTGGTCATTAGAGATTCGTTCTACCTGCATTAAGATACCTTGAACATGCATTTCTACAGGTGCCTCAACATCTTCTATCCCGGCATACAAGATTTCGTCAGGAATAATCGAGTGAATGATCATTGCAGATACCCTCCTTGCTTCCGTTCTGCTATACGGCGATTCAATTCACTTAGCGCATCTCCGATACCGCCAACCGCTTGAATAAGTCCATGCTTCACCGCATCTGGACCCATTACTACAGTACCCACATCTCTAGCTAAGTCTCCAGTTTTGAACATAAATTCCTTCAGTTTCTCTTCTTGCATATTGGAATGATTCGTTATAAATCGGATGACTCTCTCCTGCATCTTGTCCAAGTACTCGAAGGTTTGGGGAACACCAATTACCAATCCATTCAAACGGATAGGATGAATAATCATCGTAGCAGTGTCAGCAATGAAAGAATAATCTGCAGCTACCGCAATCGGGACACCAATGCTATGTCCTCCACCAAGGACTAGAGCTACTGTCGGCTTAGAAAGCGTACTTATCATTTCAGCAATCGCTAACCCAGCTTCTACATCTCCGCCCACTGTGTTGAGAATAATCAACATACCTTCAATTCGATTGTTCTGCTCAGCTGCTACAAGCTGTGGAATCATATGCTCATATTTTGTTGTTTTATTCTGTGGAGGCAACACTAAATGACCTTCAACCTGCCCGATAATCGTTAGACAATAAATATTCGATTCCGTTCCTGGAATTTGAGTTTGACCGTACTGTTGCACGGGATCCGGAATGATATTCTTCTTCGTTTCGTCTATCCCAATCTCATTCCTCTGGTTCTGGTTCTGATTCTGATTTTCCGAGTTTATTATGTAATCCATTTTTTAATCTCCTTATAAGTTTTTAGTGAGCTTGTCATAGTATGAATTGCCTGACAGGAATTATACAAGTAAGTGGAATGAATATTTATATTGAAGAAGTAATCAAACATATTTATCAGAGTTGAGAATTCAAAAAAAAAGCCTATGCAACATGTTATCCGCTGCATAGGCTTTTTTTTGAATTTATTATACTTCCATTATGATGGGAAGAATCATTGGTCTTCTTCTAGTTTGTTCATATAAGAAGCGTCCAAGTGCTTCCTTCACATGATTTTTTAGAGATGCCCATTCATTTACGTTCTCTGACATTAATTTATTCAATGTATTCGTGACGATCCGATTCGCTTCATCCAATAATGTTTCCGATTCCCTAACATATACGAAGCCACGTGATATAATATCAGGCCCAGATAAAATTTTGCCTTCTTGCTTACTAAGCGTAATGACAACCACTAATATACCATCTTGAGATAAAAGCTTGCGGTCACGAAGTACGATATTACCTACATCACCTACGCCGAGTCCATCAATTAGTACATTGCCAGCTTGAATTTTGCCAGCTTTGCGACCTTCACCATTATGAAACTCAATCACGTCACCATTATCGACAAGGAATATATTTTCCTTCTCCACGCCTACAGATTCAGCGAGTATGCCATGCTGACGAAGCATTCTAAACTCTCCATGAATCGGAATAAAGTATTTTGGTTTTATGAAGTTCAGCATCAGCTTAAGCTCTTCTTGGCTGCCGTGTCCAGATACATGAACACCTGACGTAGATCCTGGTCCATAGATTACATTTGCACCAAGTCTGAATAACTCATCTACAGTACGACCTACATATTTTTCATTACCAGGTATAGGTGTAGCAGCGATAATAACGGTATCCCCAGGCATGATTTCGACTTTGCGATGTGTAGCTCTAGCCATTCTCGTTAGTGCCGACATTGGCTCGCCTTGACTGCCTGTAGATAGAACTGCGACACGTTCCCCCGGAAGCTTATTGACTTCATCTGTTTCGATAATCATACCTTCTGGAACATTGAGATAGCCTAGGTCTGTAGCGATATTAACCACATTCACCATACTTCTACCTACAACAGCTAATTTACGATTCGTTTTGAGGCAAGCATCCACAACCTGTTGAATTCGATGCACATTAGATGCGAATGTTGCTACTACGACTCGCTGTTGTGCACGTCGGAATTCTTCTTCTAGCTGCCGGCCTACTCCACGTTCAGATGGAGTGAATCCCGCACGCTCAGCATTCGTGCTATCAGATAGAAGAACTAACACACCCTTCGTTCCAATCTCAGCCATCTTGTGAACATCTGCATATTGCTCATTNNGAATACTATGGTTTGTCCGAAAAAAACTTGCTTTCATACTGCCAAATTGTAATTCAGAATCTCCATTAATCAAATGACGCTTTGTATCCCCTAGAATGCCAGCCTCCTTAAGCTTGCTTTCAATCAAACCAAGTGTAAGCTTTGTTGCATAAATAGGTACATTCAGCATTTTAAGTATATAAGGTAGTCCACCAATATGATCTTCGTGTCCATGCGTAATTAAGATACATTTAACTTTGTCCCGATTTTCTACCAAATAAGTGATATCAGGGATAACGATATCAATACCAAGCATTTCTTCTTCAGGGAATTTAAGTCCAGAATCAATAACGACAATATCATTCTCATATTGTACGACATACATGTTCTTACCTATTTCCCCTACACCGCCCAAGGCGAAAATAGACAGAGCTTCACTATTCTTTTTTGCCAATTTAATCTTTCCTCCTAAGTTTGTTTAACTTATAGAAATACGAGGTACCGTTAAAGAACAGAACTACTTCGTAAGCATAAGCTGAAATTATTTGATAAATCCATACACTTAGTTTGTATAGTACCGATATCTATATGCGTTCGTAACAAATAAACTATCTTGAAACCCACATTATTCGATTCCCGCCCAAGTGACTCGCAATTTCATTATACATGATCTGGGAAGTGGAAGCAAAAAAAACCGATGCTTGAGTGAGCATCGATTTGAAGTACTACCCCTGAAATAGTGAGTTCACTACATTCTTCTCTTCTTCAGTTATTGGTGCTAGTGGGAGCCTAACGCTTCCTACATGCATACCGTGCAGCTGAAGCGCATACTTTACAGGTACTGGATTAGAACATATGAATAGTCCTTTAGTAATAGGCAACAATTGCTGATGATAATGCGCAGCCTCTTGTACCCGACCTTCTAAGAAGGCGTTGACCATCTTATGTAGTTGTTTACCAACAACATGACTAATTACACTCACAACACCATATCCACCAACGGATAATATCGGTAGAGTCATCTCATCATCACCACTATACAATCTAAAGTCAGCTGATACCCCACGCAGAATATTCGTTATTAATTCCAAATCTCCACTCGCTTCCTTCGTTGCAATAACATTAGGTAGCTGCGACAAACGAATGGTTGTTTCAGCACTGATTGTTACTCCCGTTCGCTTCGGAACATTGTAGAGCATAATGGGTAATGAAGTACGATCAGCAATGGCTTTGAAATGAAGATACAAGCCTTCCTGTGATGGTCTGTTATAGTAAGGAGCAACCAACAGGATCCCATCCACACCAGCCTTCTCTGCTGCCATCGTAAGATGAATCGAATGGGCTGTATCGTTAGTTGCAGATCCAGCGATAATCTTGCAACGACCGTTAGCAAGCTTGACAGCAACCTTATAAAGCTTGATTTTCTCATCATCCGTTAATGTTGAAGCTTCACCAGTTGTACCTGTAATAACTAAACTGTCGCTTTGCTGCTCAACTATTAAGTATTCAATAAGCTCCTCTGTCTTTGCCCAATCAATTTGTAGATTGTCATCAAAAGGCGTGACCATCGCTGTAATAACTCTCCCAAAGTCCACTTCGTTTGTCCCCTTTAATTTTGATAACCACAGAGTGGTTGATAAGTCTACTCTGTAAGCATAAGCTTACAGTCTATTGTTCAAGTGCAATATATTCTGNNCAAATCCTTACGTACCCTGCCTACGAATACATCATTCTTACCGGTGGAGTCAGTAGCTAATGGATATTGTTGATTCGTAGGATCGTCGACTAATATAACTCCAGGCGCATTTGCAAGTAATTGTTTGATTTCACTCATGTCAAAATCCTCGTTTAATTCAACATAAACTGATTCAGAATGACCACGAACGACAGGGATACGTACGCAAGTTGCATTCACATTGATGGAATCATCACCCATAATTTTCTTCGTTTCAAGAACCATCTTCATTTCTTCTAATGTAAATCCATTATCAGTGAATTTATCAATTTGTGGTATTGCATTAAAAGCAATCTGATGCTTCACTGGTAACGATGCCGCAGGTAGAATATCGGGCTCGAATGCTTCTTCATTCAATACTGCCTTCGATTGTCTCAGCATCTCCTCGGTAGCTTTATTGCCTGCACCCGATACAGCTTGATAGGTGGAAACAATAATACGAGATATACCATATTGATCCTGCAGAGGCTTAAGCGCGGTAACCATCTGGATTGTAGAACAATTGGGATTAGCAATAATACCTTTATGCTCATTGATTTTATCCATGTTCACTTCTGGTACAATTAATGGTGTATCTGGATCCATTCGGAAAGCATTCGTATTATCAATGCACACTGCACCTGCTGCGGCAGCGATCGGTGCTAACACCTTGCTGATCTCTCCACCAGCACTAAACAGAGCAATCTCTACGCCCAGAAAGCTCTCTGGGGTCGCTTCTTCAACAACATGCGGTATCCCATTGAATATCAGCTTGGTTCCAGCCGAACGAGCTGAAGCTAAGAGCTTCAACTGTTCAATTGGAAAGTTACGTTCCTCTAGAAGACGTAATATTTGCTCGCCAACAGCGCCCGTTGCCCCAACAACAGCTACCGTAAATTTCTTCTGATTCGACATAAGAAAAATCTCCTAATCTGAATATATTAATAGAACTCGTTGAATAAGATAATGGAAGTGAATAATGATGATGGCTGAGCTTCGTATATCTTATGCGCCGTGTTCGTAACGGAAGCGTTCTATGATTAATGGCTGTAGCTGCTTGCCTTGAAGAGCCATCTCACAAGTTTCCATAATAAGATCCATCTTCGCAACAAGAGAATTTGGTTTCTTCTCAGGAGCATCTTGACCGAATGGAACAAAATATATATTCTTAGTCACTAATAGCTTAGCTATATTCGCTGCATTCAACCCTAAACCATCATTCGTTGAAATGGCGATCACGATAGGCCTTTGATTTCTCATCTGAGCCTTAGCTGCCATCAAGATCGGACTTTCTGTAAGCGCGTTTGCAAGCTTACTCGTTGTATTCCCCGTACACGGAGCAATCACCAATACATCTAGTAATTTAGTTGGCCCTAGAGGTTCTGCATCTACAATTGTAGAAATGATATCATTACCTGTAATATCTTTCAACTGTTTTCGCCAGTCTTCGGCTTTTCCAAACCTTGTATCTGTAGTCAGTAATGTACTTGAAATAATCGGTACGACCTTAGCACCCGCATCAATAAAACGTTGTATCTGAGGCATAACCTCTTCAAATGTACAATGTGAACCCGATAACGCATAACCTACTGTCATTGTTTTCCAATCCATACTTCATTCCCTCGCTTCCTCGCCTCTT
>DFXU01000077.1:21928-22327 GCA_002383285.1 Caryophanales bacterium UBA4100 | reverse complement strand
TTTCCCTTATGACGGTTTTCGGAAGTATTCTTCGAGCAGCTGGAGATACAAAAACTCCAATGAAGGTTGGATTGTACATTAACATCATTCATATTGTATTAGACTATGTATTTATATTTGGCTTCATGGGGATCGGCGGATGGGGGATTGCAGGAGCTGCTTGGGCAACCGTACTCTCTAGGTTGGTTGGAGTCGTTATACTCTGTCTCTTCATCAGACGATCGAAACTCTCCTTTACTCTTCGGAAAAGAGGTGTGATACCAGGTATAACAATGCCGATTTTGAGACTTTCGACACCAGTTGCGATTGAACGATTAATTATGAGACTCGGGCAAGTACTCTACTTCGGTCTCATTGTCCGCATCGGGACCGAGGTTTACGCCGCGCATATGATTGCCG
>DFXU01000077.1:0-21806 GCA_002383285.1 Caryophanales bacterium UBA4100 | reverse complement strand
AACCGCCCTCCGGATCGATGCGTTTGCACAACCGTTTCTGGCTATCGGCCTTGTTCTTGCGGGGGCATTACAAGGAGCCGGTGATACGAAAAGTCCGATGTATAGTACCGCTATAGGGATGTGGTTGATACGGGTAGTTGGTGTTTATGTCCTCTGTATTTATTTGGGAATGGGGATTGCAGGTGTTTGGCTTTCAATCGCTATTGATCTCTTCCTCCGTGCTATCTATCTACTGCTCCGATATAAACGATTATTTAACGAGAAGGAACCAAGCTAAGTTATATGACCAACAAATCTTAGAAAATAATATATAAGTATCAATAAGTACGGGCATAAATTAATGGAATAGATCACCGTCACAGGAATTTGTAACACAAATGAAATCTAATTCTCATGTTGTACTAATAAACATCGGTTATAGTATTACTTAACCCCCTTTTAAAAATATAGTTCGTTTAGACTCATAGCTGATGGCTATGGGTCTCTTTCTGTTTGAAACTAGAAATTAGATGGCTACTTTACGGACGAACGATATGTACTGCACAAACATTAGAAGGAAATTAACAATCTTCTGTAGAATATCGATATAAACTATTAGGAAATGAGGAAGCTCATGATTCGGACGACACAGCACAAGAAGGCTGCTTCGACTGCAGGAAAATCATCTCAACAATTGCAGGATGATAAAGCGACAAGACTTTCCGCTGGAGCGAATATCATGCAGCTTCAGAGAACATTGGGAAATCATGCGACCATGCAAATGCTAAAATCACAATCAGTAGCTATCCAACGGAAAGCGAATGTGATTCAGAGGGAAGGCAGCGATGATGAAGCTGATGACGACTTTGTTGACGATTCAGGCTATGATGCGGATACGGAAGCAAGTCCGAAGCTTACCGCTGAGCAGAAGAAGGCTCTAAAACGCTACCCTCGTGAAGTTACACGTGAAGATGCCATTATCGACAAAGGCATCGGAGAATACGGCGGGGGCAAGGGCAAGCCTAAAGCTCATAGAAATCCATCTCGCGACCTTGTACCGGCTGGTGCTGGGTTAAAGCTGGACCAGTCACCGGTTACAGCATTGGATCATCTCAAGGGCACTTATCCGAATAAGGGAGCTAGCAGCCGTATCTCCTTTGCCAATGGGAAGAAAGCTCTAGCATTGAGGGATTATACAAGCGCAACAAAGCCTTCTGCAAGCAGTGCCGCTTCTGTAGAACAATCACCACAGGCGGTTACGGCGACCTTGAAAGCCCGCAAGCTGATGCGAGCTAGGATGAAGGGTAAGACGACAGCTACCGTGGAGACAACCAACGATCTAATACGTTCAGTTAGAGCAGAAGGCGGAAAGAGCAAATCAGCTTCACAAGCAGAGGGCTATGCCAAGAGAGATGCTGAAGTGGAATCTATCGGTCACATCGACCGCCGCTTTCTGAAATATTCGGATGACGTTGACAATGATTCTACCTCCGATTGGGATTCGGATTCTGATTCTGATTGTAATGACAGCTCTACCGATTATTCAGATCTTGAGGATGACATCTGATTTGTAACACAAATGAAATATAATTCTCATGTTGTACTAATAATCTTCGTATATAGTATTACTTAACCCCCCTTTTATAAAATATAGTTCGTTCAGGCCCGTAGCCGATAGCTATGGGTCTCTTTCTGTGTAAAATCTCCGCAACTAAGGCCCTCTTCTTACGTCCAATAGTTGAGTCAAATTAGTCCCAATTGCAACTCCTGAGAGGAGTCTTTCTATTAAAACAACAATTACTTGCGGCTATGGTTATCACCGCTCTTCTAATCGTCATTATTACTGTTTCTAATCATATCCGAGAAGAAGAAATTTTAACGTCAGCCGATCCACACAACTGGGTGGAGATGGGTACATGGTCGCTAGCTGATCGGAAATTCCCGTCTTATCCCGTAAAGCCGCTGTTATTGTATAAGGATGATAAGATGAATAAAGCAATCTATGTTCATGATGGCATGTTACTATTCCATTCATTACTCGACGATCAAACCGAGGGCACAACAATAGAGCTAGAATAAAAAGTGGACACTTTCTTCACTTTCTTCACTTTCTTCACTTTCTTCACTTTCTTCCGCTATTGAAGCAAATTTGATGAATGTGGAGCGCTAGAGTGTGTGCAACGGAAAAAAGTTCCGTTAAAGTGAAAAGATCAGGTTACTGTTAGCAATTAGCGAAACTTTCTTCCGCTAGAGAAGCAAATTTGATGAGTACGGATCACTAGAGTGTGTGCAACGGAAAAAAGTTCCGCTAAAGTGAGAAGATCATGTTACTGTTAGCGATTAGCGGCACTTTCTTCCGCTAGAGAAGCAAGTTTAGTGAATGTGGAGCGCTAGAGTGAGTGTAACGGAAATAATAATCGGTACGGCATATGAAACTTCTCTATTGGTTCGATTATTCCACGAAAATTCTCAATGCAGGATCCATGGTCATTGCAGCATGCTGCTCAGTTTTACAATCCCCCAATTCTCAACCACAATACTCACTCAGTCTTCTCCACACACTTTCATCCCAATAGCCATTCGCAGCACCCGATGTTGATGGCGCTACATACAAACGAGTTTCGTTTATCTGCTCTTCTTGAAAACCATAAGAAACTTTCGTCTTACCTAGGAACCTCTTGGCCGCATTCTTACTGTTAAAGCATAGGATCGCGGGCTGGTAGTGTAGTATCTTATCCCTTAACAGAATTTGATCATAGTCCTCGTTGGATAATTGAGAGTCCAGACCGAAATTCACCTTGACCATATCAGTAAGACCCTGTTTATATTGTAAGAGCTCCTTATACGCTTGAGGCTCTATCTGACGTGGAGTTAATCCAACAGCATACAGCGTCCTCCAGAACTTGTTCGCTGGATTCGCATAATAAGCTCTCTTCTCGTATGAGACATTGCCCAGTGCAGTCCCACAATAAACAATCGTCAATTTGAAATCTAGGACGTCTTCAATCAATTCCATAATACACACCTCCATTTATCTTGCACTATATTGTTGGCATGACATTCCCACCGGCTACCGGTAAGTACACGCCAGTAATATAGCTAGCAAGATCCGATGCCAGGAAGGCAACTGCATTCGATACCTCTTGATCCGTTCCTCTACGTCTTAACGGCACATTCTTACTATGCTCAGGCTGTACCTCTGAATGAGCTAGACGGTCTTGTTCACTAATCGTCCATCCTGGTGCAATTTGGTTCACGGTAATCTGATGCTCACCAACCTCTTTGGCTAGAATCCGATAAAGTCCATCCATCCCTCGTTTGCCAGCTACATAAGCTGATTGTGTCGGAAAATTCTGCATCGCGCACTCCGTGTTAATCCCAATCACTCGCCCATATTGATTATCAATCATGCGAGGAACGAAGGCTTTGAACAGTAGTACACTCTGCATCACACAGCTTTCAAATTGATCAAGATAGTCTTCTGGTGCTTGTTCAAGTATTGTCTTCCACTTGTACTGGCTAACAGCATTCGCTACGATCACATCCACTGAGTTGAAATTCTCATAAGCAATCCTCTGCATATTCAGAACTGATTTCTCATCCGTAATATCAGCTTGTACAATAGTTGCCTTACTACCAAGCGCTTGAATTTCTTGCTGTAGCTCAGCCGCCTTCGTCTCATTCTTGTGATAATGAATAATAATATCTGCGCCGCATGCAGCTAGGGTCCGCGCCATTACCCTCCCCAACTGACCTGTTGCTCCTGTTACTAGTGCCGTTCTTCCCTTTAAATCAATGTTCATATGATCATCAACATCCTTTTCTTTTTGTCAGCTTAATTATAGTTGCATCGAGGTACATTTCTCAAACATAATAAGAGCCGCCCCACAAGTAGATTGAACTACTCGTGAGACGGCCCGTTAATTAATCAGCTTTACTTGATTGATGCTGCAGTATCCATACCTTTTTTGTTGATGCTCTCATAAGCATCTTCTACAGACTTCTGACCGAACATTACAGCGTCCATCTCATTCTTGAAGAAATCCTGGAACTCTGAATATCCTGCTGCTGCGGAGTAGAAAGGTAATGCATAAGGAGCAGCTGCTTCAGCTAGCTTCTTACCAAGAATATCCTTAGGCTGTAAGTTTGGCTCAAGCGCTGTGAATACTTCATCATTAATTGGAATACCACGAGTCATTCCAAGAATGTTACCTGCTGCTGGATCAGTGATGAACCATTTAACAAATTTCTTAGCTTCATCAGTGTTCTTAGAATCAGTGCTTACTGCAAGGAAGATTGTTGATTGTGCCCAACCGCCTTTACCAGAAGAGCCTACAGGAACGTTAACAACGTCAATTTGACCTGGTAGTAATTGCTCAAGTGCACTAACGGAACCAACTGATTTACCGATCATCATTACTTTACCGGAAGCTACTGGATCTGCTTGAGCATCATTCTCTAGGAATGCTGCTTGCATATCAGCTGGAGGAAGAGCGCCTTCTTTACGAAGAGCCTCATGCTCATTGTAGAACTTTATGAATAGGTCTTTGTCAAGGTTGAAAGTCTTACCACCATCTGACATAAGTGGACCTTTACCGTTAGCAGTTTGGTAGTATTGATATCCATCCCATGTAACTGTGTAAGTAATTCCGTATTGACCTTCAGGAAGCTTCTCGTTCGCTTCTCTTGCGAATGCGAAGTAATCATCCCATGTCCAACCAAGCTTAGGAAGCGTAACACCTGCTGCTTCTAGAGCGGTTTTATTGTAAGCAAAGCCTTGTCCATTGTGGCTAAGTGGAATACCGTAAAGTTTTCCGTCAATTTTCAAGTTTTCAACAAGCTGTGGATCTACTATACCTGTCAAATCGATATCAGAGAGATCAGCTAGTGTGCCTCTGGATACATATTCATTAATGAAGGCTGCATCCATTTGAAGAACGTCTGTCATTGTCTTCGAAGCTGCTAATGTAGGCAATTTCGCCCAGAATGGATCCCATGCTAGATACTCAGGAGTAAATGTAACACTAGGGTTCTGCGCAGTGTACTCATCTAACACTTTCAATGTTGCTTCATGACGCGCGTCTGGTCCCCACCACATGATACTAAGATTCTTAGCCTCATTAGTAGGTGCTGCTGGTTCAGCAGCATCATTGTTCTTCTCTGCAGCTGGCGGTGTATTATTCGCCGCGTTATTGTTGTTACCGCAAGCTGTTATGAAGATTAATGCAGCGATGAACAATAACATTAAAGCTTTTGATGCCAAACTTTTGGTCTTCATGCGTTTATTCCCCCTAAAATTTTGTTTTGTAACATATTTGACTTGCGAAGTAATTTCCTTATTAATAAAACTACCTCGCAAGAATATGCTTAAGCATAGAGTGACCCTCTACTAGCCCTTTAGACCAGTAGTCGTAATCCCTTCGACAAAGTGCTTCTGTGCGAAGAAGAATATAAGCGCGGATGGCACTACTGAGAGCAATGACATTGCTAATAGCTGCCCCCACTGTACTTCAAATTGATCAATAAAGCTGCGGAGCGCCAACCCAACTGTAAATTTACTCATTGAGCTTAGGTACAATACCTGTGCGAAGAAGTCGTCCCAGGACCATATGAAGGTGAATATCCCTACGGTTATTAATGCCGGCTTGATAAGTGGAAGGATAATCCTGAAGAAAATCCCATAAACAGATGCACCATCTATCTTTGCCGCTTCATCCAAATCCTTAGGTATTCCTCGAATAAACTGTACTAATAAGAATACGAAGAATGCTCCTCCACCGAAGAAATGCGGTAGAACCAATGGGATATAACTATCCGTAAATCCCCAGTTATTATACATAATATATTGAGGTACAATTGTAACTTGCCCCGGAAGCATCAGTGTCATTAACAGAATTGCAAACCAGAAGCTCTTAAACTTGAAGTTCAATCTGCCAAAGCCGTATGCGACAATCGCTGCTGTTAGTACACCACCAAGTACATTCCAGAATTCCATTAGCAATGTATTGGTGTAGAATGTGGCGAATGTGAATTCACCAGAGAACGCCCAGCCCTTTGTATAATTTTCCCACATTGGTGTTTCTGGCCACAGGGCAGACCCTGCCATCTCAGAGGTTTTCTTCAATGAAGCCCCTATCCACCAAATAACCGGATAAATCATAAGTAATGAGAAGGCTGTCAGGAACAAGTGTCTTATTGCTGGTTGGAGTTTCTTCACTTCTCTCCACCCCCATCGTTCTCGTAGTACACCCAATACTTAGAAGCGAAGAAGTTAAGCGCCGTCACAATCGCTACAATAGCGAGTAATATCCAAGCAAGTGCTGAAGCATAACCCATCTGGTAATGCTTGAACGCCTTCTCATACAAGAATACAGCATACATGTATGTGGAATTGATCGGGCCCCCTCTGTTCGTAATAATATAGGCGGCGGTGAACATCTGGAAGGATCCAATAACACTCAATATTAGATTAAAGAACATTACCGGTGATAGCATTGGAAGCGTAATATTGAAAAATTGTCTGATCTTCGATGCTCCATCTACTGATGAAGATTCATATAGCTCGCTAGGAATTTGCTTCAATCCTGCAAGGAATATAACCATCGTTGATCCAAATTGCCAAGTGTTCAATAGTACTAGGGTACCTAGTGCAGTATCTGGGTTTGAAATCCAACCCTTTCCAACTATACCTACCCAAGATAATACCTCGTTAACATACCCATCTAGACCGAAGATATTGCGCCATAATGCAGCTACTGCAACACTCGCTCCGATTAATGAAGGGAAATAGATAGCTGTTCGATATAAGTTCATACCTCTCGTAGCCTTAACAAGAAGCATCGCTACCAATAACGAGAAGATCAATCGTAGCGGAACTGCGAATAATACGAATGAGAAAGTTACACCCAATGACTTAAAGAATAATGGATCGTCGGAGAATATTTTCTTGTAATTGTCTGCGCCTACCCATACTGGATCGGCTAATAACGGGTAATCAGTGAAGGACAGATACAACGATTGTCCAATCGGCCAAGCAGTAAGTATCAGAAATCCTAATAACCAAGGTGAGATAAATACATATCCAGCCAAATTAGTACTATAGTTATTCTTTTTCTTCTTCTTCCACATTGACGGTTTCTCTAGATCGTATGTTGTGGTGGATGCCATCACTCAACCCCCCTCTCTCTGTTAATCATTTAATACATTAACTATAAACCCGTGAAGCGAAAGTGAATAGGTGAGAAATACAAGGTGATGGGGTAAAAAATACAAGGTCTTTATTTCCTTAAATAAAAAACTACCTGTAGGAATGTTATTCCTTCAAAGGTAGTCTACACTGAATCGAATAAATTATTCTCTGGATTGCGACAACATTTCTTCACGGTAATCACTAGGAGTCTTACCCGTATACTTCTTAAATATCTGTCCAAAATACTTCACATCATCGTAGCCAACCTCTGCTGCTACTTCACTGATCTTAGCAGGAGAGACAGTTAGAATATCCATTGCATGCTCCATCTTCTTCTTCATCACGAAGTCCCTGAAGGTCATTCCACTCTCTTTCTTAAAGACGACACTTAGATGTCCTGGGTGAAGATGAACGAAGTTTGCCACCTGCTGTAAGCTGAGATTATCACCAATGTGCTCTTGGATATAAGCAATCGCTTTATATACATGAGAAGCCTGACCCTCAGATATCTGGTTATGATACAGCTTCATGATGGCATAGAGATCTTGGAACAGCAAATCATGCGGCAAAGCCTCTTCATCATATAACAACGGTGCTAAACTCAATTCCTGCGGGCTCCCCGTACCTGTAGATGCAACTACCCGATTAAGCCAGCGATGTGCGGCAAAGGATGCCGATTTCACAGAGGCTTCGAATGATTGGGGAGTAACCTCAGGGTCATCTGCAAGAGCTTGAATAAATTGCTGTACACAGCGCTTAAGCGCAAGAGGATCGCCTTCGAGTAATATTGTTGATAGCTCCTTCTCATCCTCATAGGAGCAAACGGTCTTTCCTCCCTTACGATGCATGATATCAGCATATTCCCAGTCGTCTACAGCCAGTAGAGGTTTGAAGCCAAATGCCAGATCAGCAGTCAAGTAAGAATCATGTATCTGATCTATGTGATCGACGGGTTTTCCCCTAGTAATTGTTAGCTTACATTTTAAGACACTCTCAATTTTTATAAAGTTTGATCGCAGCTGTTGCTGATCAGAGATGGTACCATCTGACTTTAATACAACGACAAGACGATTTTTCTGAACGAAGGTTACACACTTCATTAGATCATTCAGTGCATTATCGATAGCGAATAATAATAGGGATTTCGCACTTTCCTTAATACCCCAGCCTTCAGCAGCGATCAGTACTACTCGGAAAGTCTGGGAACTACCTTCAATCATCGTACCTTGCAATATGGGTGAGAAAATTTCTCTAGTCAAATCGCCTTCCACCCCAGCCACATCGCCGAATACGACCCAGCGCTCGAATATTCGATGCTGCTCAGCTATATCTTTATATCGATCCTTACTCTGAATGGCCCACTTCTGTTCAATACGTTGCTTGACCTTCATCACTGTGCGAATAATCTCATCGGGCTTGCTCGTCTTCAGCAGATAGTCACTTACATTCTGACGTATGGCATTCTGCATATAGATAAAGTCATCATAACCTGACAAGACAATAATTTCTAAGTTAGGTAGCATCACTCTAGCTTCCTCTGCTAGCTCGAGTCCTGTCTTCCCAGTCATACGAATATCGGTTAGTAATATATCTGGCCTCTCAGCCGGAATGCGTTCTAACACTTCTTCTGCAGAAGCAGCAGGCGTTAGAAGCTCCAAACCAAGCTCATGCCAATTAATGACTTTAGCTAACCCTGTTCTGATGATGACTTCATCATCCACGATCATGATTTTCATGAGGTCCCTCCATTATTGGAATGGAAAATGCGATTCGCGTACCAGCATTGGGCTTGCTATCTATATGAAGAATAGAAGCCGCTCCGTAGTGAAGTCGAAGCCGCTCATTCACATTGCGCAATCCATAATTTTCAATTGGTACATCCTGATCATCCGTTACTTCCAAGCTGTTCCTTACAGCGAGCAATCTCTCCTCTGTCATACCAACCCCATCATCAATCACTTGAAAATTCATCCGATTATCTTGTTGCTCTACATATACCACAATGGTTCCTTTCCCTTCCTTCTTCTGTATGCCATGAATCATCGAATTCTCAAGCAGTGGCTGAAGAAGCAGCTTCAGCATGTACTTATCCTGCAGATCAGAGTCAATGAAATAATCAATCTCAAACTTGTCAGGAAAGCGTATGGATTGTATCTGTGAGTAATTCTCAATATGAGATAGCTCTTGATGTAGTGGGCAGAATTCATTACCCTTGTTCAGACTGAACTGAAGAAAGTCACCTAGTGCTCCTACCATCTCAGCTATCCGCTTCTCCTCGGTTATTAACGCCATCCAATGAATCGAAGATAGTGTATTATATAGAAAATGTGGATTAATCTGCGCCTCGAGAGCGCGTATGTCCGCTTCCTTCTTGCGTGTTTCATTCCGTATAAGCTGCTCCTTCAATTCCTTAATATGCTTCCCAAGCATATTATAACTCTGACCTAATTTACCAATCTCATCTGTGGAGCTTGGCTGATACAAAGGCATGGGTTCATCTGGATTAATCTTCGTTAACAAGCGTGCTAATACTCGGAGCGGATTCGTAAATCTCTGAATGACGAATAGAACTAATCCTGCATTAATGAGAATCGTAATCCCTACAACAATGCCTGTTAACTGCAGGATGAATCGATTTTGGCTACGATTGAGCTCATAGGGGATTGTACCCACTAATGTCCAGTTAATAGCCTGACTTCGATAATAGAGTATGTTCCGCTTCCCGTCACCTTTCCCAAATAGAGTTTCTCCAAATTCACTACTGCTCAGATTGGGCCATACACCAGGATAATGGGTATCGAATGGCTGTGACAGCCAATCCTTCTCCGTAGCAGACAGGACAACACCCTTATCGTCTAATAGTGCCACCTGACCCTTACCTTCACCTAGCATAGGCTCAGACCAATATTGTGCGATAACCTCCTCGTCAAGACTAATCAACAGCCAACCAATATTTCTGAATGTATAGATGCTGCGCATCGGGCGAATAAAAGAGAGAACCTTGTGTTCACCAGCATAGTCAACCGTGTTATACAGGCCTGTCCATGTCTTCTCTTTCACTTCAAAAACATTGATATGCTCTCCAAGGTCTGACTCGTAGATTGTTGAGGTCGACAAAGGAGCCTCTTGAGAATTAGGATAGAGTACAATGTTAGATATATATGGCTTAGAGCTAGCTAAATTGGCCATTGCATTAAGAATACGCGTTCTTGCTTGCTTGTCCTCTTGCGGAGTCTTCAGGAATTTCTGAATATCGCTCTGTCCGATTAAGAAAATTGACATGTTCTCGATATCATTCAGTACAAACTCCAGCTTACTCTCCATCTGACCCAGCGTATCTATGCTCGATTGCTTCAATTTTGCTTCGGTCACATTCGACGATATGATATACGTAAAGGCTCCGAATGAAAGCAAGGGAACCATCGTGGAAATCAACATAATGATCGATAGCTTCACACGCAAGGAAGAATTCATCCATTGCATCATTGATATCCCTCCAGAGCTGTTGCTAATGTGTATTATTGATTAAGAGCCTTCATCACCCATAGATTTGGCTTGAGCTTGGGCAGCTTGTAGCTTGGATGCTACATCATAAGGTCTAACACCAAGCATGAGGTCGATAAGTCCCGCGTTCAACACCTCGGTAGCTGCAGCGCTTAGCTTTACATCATAAACAGGACTAATCTCGACTCTCTTCATGAGCTCATTCAATTCAATGAATAAGGGATGTGCTTTATCCGGATCCAAGTCAATATTGTAACTAACCAGTGTACTGCTATCGAGTGTTACCTTCTGGCCTTCAGGACCAGATAACGCATATAACAGCTCCTCCGCGGCTTTCTTGCGAACTCCATCAAGCTTCTTATTCATCCCCATGCCAGTCCCTACGACACCAGAGGTAGAATTCGCCTTACCCTTACCTCCCTCAATTGTGGGGAGAATTGTAATATGCGTATGCTCTAGAACTCGGGCTGGGGCATTCAGCACGATATTAGATGTAGCCCAGCCCCCGTTAATGACCATTGCTGCCTTCCCTTGGAAGTAAAGCTCCATCATCTGATTTTCATCTATTCTAAGCGCATTATTCTGAAAGGCGCCTGTTCGGAAGAAGTCCTTCATGAACTGCAATACATCTATAAATTCCCGATCTAGGAATGTTGCACCCTCTTGATTTAAAGCCTTCAACAGCCATTCAGATCCCGTCAATCGATCCGTCACTGTGCTGAATATGGTTGATTGTATAACCCAATCCGTCTTAGCACCGAGTGCAATTGGGATAATCTGATTGTTATTGAATACTTCAATAGCCTGTTGCAGCTCATCCCATGTAGTTGGCACCTTCACATCATATCGGTCAAATAAAGCCTGGTTATAATAAATCAGTGAGGTGGGAGCAAGATTCATTGGAACCGTATAAATCTGTCCATCTACAGTAAAATCAGCAAACGATTTGGGAAGAAAATTATCCCTCCACTCAGGCTTACTATTCAAGAAGTCATCAATAGGTTGAATTAAATCGCCTTGCACAAAATCCTTCGTCATCGCGTCCGGCCACATTACGAATAAGTCCGGCATCTCATCTGCAGCAGCTAATGCGCGTAATCTGGTTTTCATCCCCTCGGTAACCAAGCCCTCATCCTCTAGAAGCACTTCGGGATGTGCGGCTCTAAACTCGTCTAGAATACGACGCATGGCAATTGACTTACCATCCTGCCCGACCCAATTGTGCATGACAGATAGCTTAATTTGATCCTTGATACCTGCACTGCTCTGAACATCGATTTCAAGGCCGCTGCCGCAGCCTGACAATATGAATGTCAGGATCAGAATAACGATCCACCCTTGCCGTATTCTCATACTTAGGACCCCCATATCTATATGAATTATCATGACCGCTATTATGTTCATACATATATCTTATTTTATAGGTAACTAGTGTAGGGAGTAAAGAGAAGATAAGTAGGTTAACGGTGGAAAAAGAACATACTAATTCCTATGACATGCCTCTTTATAGTGATCTACAGCTTACTTGACTGTTATCCCAATGCCTCAGCAGTTTAATCCAGCTCTCTATTATCTGACTCGGTTTTATTTAACCTGACATCGAATAACTTACTATATGATCTGAGGGAAAGGGATAAAGGTCAGAAGGAATGGAGCAGGAAATTCTAAAATCAGGACCCGCGGATAATAAAAAACCGCTTGATGTGCTCCCTCATAGGAATTCACATCAAACGGGTGTCGGTAAATACTACTTAACCATAATCTTGACCTGGTCAGGTCGGTAGGTCGATACAATCTGCCCGTTGGTATCGAGCATAAACAGAACGGTTCGTTCCGTCTCCAGCATGAATCGATAGGCTCTGCTCGTTGCAGGGTCAACAATCTCAATCTCGGTATCATGACCGTATTCGGATACGAAGATCATCAATGCACCATCTCGGAAGCTTAGCTTGCGACCATAAACCCCTGGGAGATCTCTCCCTAAAATCCATGTTAATTCTTCTTCTACTAAGGCAGTCGACAATGCATAGCGATATAATGCGATCAGTGGCTCAGACCGCTCATTTAGTTCGATTGGGACAGAGCACCAGATCAAACGTCCATTCCCGATTGTGTATTCCTTAACTTTGCTGGACTCTGCTTGTCCTTCTCCAACTATGATCTCTTTGTTGACTTCCGCTATTCGGTAAGCTCCGAAGGATACAGGTAGGATCGCTCCATTCAGTTCCATTCTTTCCTCACGCAGGACATTCGCCAATTGAGTTTCACCAATAATCTCTGTCAACCGCGCTGCTGGATTCCAATATTCATCAATTCCAATTGGTCCTGTAATGAGGAGGGTGCCACCATTCTCTTCAATATGGGAAATTAACGTAGTAAATGCCGCTTCACTGAAATTATGTGCACTTGGCACAATGATCAGCTTAGGTGACTCCTTCGCAAGCGATTCTAATTGATATTCTCCCACTGCACGGAAGGGAACCTTCATCTCATAGTTCATTACTCGAGTGAGCTTGCTCGTTGCAGCAACAGCCAGCTTACGGTTTGAGAAGTCATTAGAATAAGGGAATACCACTACCACGTCTTCTAGCTTGCGATCTTCAAAGTAACTTGCACTCTCCTGAATAAATTGACCATAATCATAAGATACATCCGCTTCCGGCTTCTCTGTACCATCTGCGCGAAGTGCGCCAATATTGGATTCATTTATATTGTCCATATAGAAGTTCGTATTCCACAGCCATTGGACAGCACCCGCTCCACCTGTCGAGAAGGAATACGCATACTTCCGCTCAAGTATGTTGCGGAGCTCTAGCTCGGAGCGCTTCGCCCTGCCGTCAGGTGTCTCCACATACATAATTCCCGTTTCTTGAATTAAGTTGGGCTTGTTCGTATCCTTGGAGAAGATACCATCCCATACAAGCTGGTCCATCAACCACCATGAATGCACTGTTGTATAATCCACTGCTTCTGCGTAGAAGAATGGGCTGGGACGTTGATCACCCAAACCTTCATCCTGTCCAACAGTAACTAGATGCTTAGGCTGTATGGACTTGATTGTCTCAGACAGCTGCCGAGCCCACTTATTGTGCATCTCCATCGTGAATATGGTGTAGTCGAGCCAGCGTGTACCTTTCTTAGTATGAACCATATCTTGAAAGTGAAAATTAATTTCAGCAGCCTCGGGTGGTACTATGGATGAGAAATCCGGTAATTCGACCGGTGTCATATTCCATCTTTGCTGTAATTCTCGGATGGAGCCATGACGCTCCTGAAGCCACTCGACATATGCTTTCTTCTCAAACGGGTCCTTCAGGGTGCGTGGACCCATGAAAATTCGTTTCGGATCAAACATGGAGGGCTCATTGATCAAGTCCCAATGTACATTCGTGGAATTTTCATGTCGAGATACAATAGAGGCGATAAATCGCTTCTGCGCCTCAACACTACGAGGATCCAAGTATGGATTCACTCCCTCCCATGCTTCCGGAGTGAAGGCGAAGAAATTAAAGGTCAGCTCTAGATTATTCTTCTTCGCAGTTAAGACGAAGGCATCAATCGCTCGAAGCACTTCTTCATACGGATGACCATCAATGTACATAATATTCCGATAAGACGTCCATATGCCTGAGCGGATCAAATTGATACCAGCCTTGCTCATCTGGGCCATATCCTTGTCCCACACGGATGCGTTAGGCATGAACAGATATTTCCTTGCCACATCTGAGGTCATATAGGTCATACCAACAATAGGGAGCGGATGTCCGTTCTTGCGGAAGTAATCACGATCAACGGTTATTGGTTCACCTTGGGCTAGAAGCTGTTCATCCCATCCCCAGAAGCCTTGACGTAATATTCGAATTTCTCCCGAGCTTGATTGTACACGGCAAATCACTTCATAATATCCGGCTTCAATAGTAACCGGAACTTTAACACGACTATAGGATAGCTCTCTAGAAGCATTCATCTCGAATTTTCCGGTCCATAATTGCTCGGATGTATCGTTCATCTCTTTATACAGCTCAAGCTGGAAGCTCCACTGATCCTTTAACGAACGTGAATTCATCGATTGCAGCTGAATCGTTAATGCGGCTCGATCGCCTGGATCGTAGCAAGCATAATTAGGCTTTAACCAAATTTCTGTAACACCTCTTGCACAGAAATCAGCCCATTCCGTTAAAGCTTCAATCCCATCTGCCTGCCAGAATATGCTTCCAAGCTGCTGATTAATGAATATCCAGCGCCCTCCGGCAAATTCACCCTTCGTGTTCTCGATCAGTACCGCAGGAGCAGCAACCTCTCTGCCATCTGCAGATAAGCCCTTGAGTAAGGGATAGATGTGGGCATCCATCGGTCCACTCGATCCACCCTCGTGAGGCAAGTCGCTAGCCTTGGTTGCATGAAGTATAAAACCAAATGTAGGTTCAATTGTAAATAAGCTTTCACGATCAGCAAACAAGGGAATATCTACCGTATGTGCTAGTCGATTAATCGGCGATGCATCTACAGCCAAAGCTTCATGAATTTGCAAATCCTGATGGTAGGTCGTCTGGTTCACTTCGATTACCCATTCGTCCTGATCTTTGTATACTGGAGTTTTGAAGGGCGCTCCACCCGTATGCACTAAACCTCTGCCTTGCTTAAGAAATTTAAGAATAGCTGCCCAAGCCGACTTTGGAAAATAAGATCCATGCAGATGAAGCAAGCTATCCGCTTCCTCCAGGGCTGCTGCCAGATGGTCTGCATCTACGATTTGATGACTTACTGATAGTTGCTGAAGCTGTCCCTCATTAGGTCTTATGCCCATATAGGGAAACGATTTGTCATAGAAGACGATCGATTTGCTCATGTCAAGGTTCCTTTCTAAGCTCAGATGTAATCTATCCTCAATCTTATCATATGATCTAGTACAATCATATTGACAACTCGTGAACTCTATTGTAATATAGTCATATTGCTTTCGTACATAAAAGCATAAAAGCATAGAAGCAGCAAAGCAATTTGCGAAATTAGATGATTTAAAGGAGAGAGCATCATGACTGCGAATAATAAGATTATTGATTGCACGGTACGTGACGGAGGCCTCGTTAACGATTGGGATTTCACTCCTGAATTTGTAGCAGAGCTGTACACAGCACTGAACACAGCAGGTGTAGAATATATGGAAGTCGGCTACAAGAATTCCCCTAAGCTTCTTAAGGGTAATGCAGGTCCTTGGCGCTTCTTAGATGATAATTACTTGAAATCTGTCATTACGAACAAGGATTTCACCAAGCTATCTGCCTTAGTGGATATTGGCCGCGTGGACGAGGATGATATTCTACCTCGAGCAGACAGTATGCTTGACTTGATCCGTGTAGCTTGTTATGTAAGTGATGTTGGTAAAGGAATTGATCTTGCCAAGAAATTTAACGCCAAGGGCTATGAAACCAGCATCAATATCATGGCTTTGTCGCATGTCCTCGAGAAGGATTTGGTTGAAGCCTTGAAGGAGATCAACAAATCACCGATCGATGTAGTCTACATTGTCGATTCCTTCGGTAGTATTACTCCGAATAATATCGGCTACCTCGTGTCCCTCTTCAAGGAGCATCTGCCAGAGAAAACATTAGGTGTGCATACCCACAACAATATGCAGCTTGCCTTGGCCAATACGTTAGAAGCAGCTAATCATGGTGTATCCTTCTTGGATTCCTCCGTATACGGTATGGGCAGAGCTGCTGGTAATTGTCATACAGAATTATTAGTAGCTTCATTAAAGGACAAGCGATACGAGATGCGTCCAATATTGGATATTATCGAAAGACATATGATCAAGATTAGAGAGAACTGGGAATGGGGCTACAACATCCCTTATGCGTTAGCTGGTATCTTGAATGAGCATCCCCGCATTGCAATGGCACTTCGTAATTCAGCAGATCGGGACAACTACGTTGATTTCTATGACAAGCTAACTTCACCCGAGTCTGTTCCAACTGCCACTGGGGCTAAGGGCTAAGGACTACAAAACGTAATAACGTCCATTTGTAATTACCCCTTCAGGTATTTACCGGAAAGAAGTTCCGTTAGATTAATTTAATGCTATTAAATCGAGGTCTATAACTGAAGGAATTTCCGCTAAGTCCCCATAATCTATTGTTAATGTGTCTAATTCCTTCATCTGACGGAAATGTTTTCCTTTAATAAGCCCGACTCATATAGGAAACGATAGATTTTCTGTTACCGATTATTCGACTGAGTTTAGTACATATTCTATTTAATTAGAATAAAATTAAGGCAGGCATAACCCCCACAAATTACGTGGTGATTATGCCTGCCTTAATTCCTATCCTTTACCTAATCGCAATGAAGACCTTAGGTACTCATTATGGAAGCTGCTTAACAATAACTTGGAACGTCTTTGAATCGCCAATCCCATTATTGCTAATGTAGGCAGTTAACGTTACGGTTGCATCACCCGCTCCGTGTGCAGGGCGACTAATTAGCGTACCATTGTTCGAGATTACGGATATGGTATTGGACACCCAAACCACTGAGCTGCCATAATATAAGCTTGTAGGCAGTGTTAAGGATTTGGTTACAGATGTGGCCGAATCAGATTCACCATATGCTATTGCAAGATCAGCCTTGTCAGCCGAAAGCTTCTCCAGCGTTGTGAATTCCTTCTTCACCGTCAACGTAAATGACTTAGAATCGGTTACACCGTTGCTGGTAATAAGTGCTGTCATTACCACAGTTGCATCGGCCGTATCGACTGCAGGACGAACAATTGTCTTGCCATCATGAGATACGATAGCAGGAGAGCTGGAAATCCAAGTAATCACTGAACCATTCACCCCGACTGCTGGTAATTGATCTACCGGACGAGTTACTCGATTCAATGTGTCAGATCCACCAAAATTAATGTCCAGTGCCGTCTTATCGGCTGCTACCTTCTGCGCATCAGTCAATTGCTGTTTCACCGTTAATTGGAATACCTTGGTGTCCGAGCTGGAATTCGAAGCGACAATAGCGATCATTAATACAACAGCATCGCCCTCTCCCGCAGCTGGGCGAACGACCGTCTTACCGTCATTCGAAATCACAGCAGGATTTCCTGATAACCAGAATACAGTTGAACCATTCGTTCCTATTGACGGGAGTGCTGCAAGTGCTGTTGTTACATGGTTCGCATTATCTGATCCTGTAAACTTGATTTCGAGTGCTGCTTTATCTGCTGCTACTTTCTGAATATCAGTTAAGTTCGTGGATGCTGCTTTCACAGTCAGCGAGAAGGTCTTCGTAACCGACACCTGGTTAAGGCTAATTGTTGCTGTCAGTACGACAACTTCATCGACTGCTGCTGGACGAACTACAGCTAGTCCATTATTAGAGATCACGTTAGGTTTATTCGAGCTCCAGACAATGGTTGAGCCCTTTGTTCCTGAGGATAATTGAAGCGGCCCAGTCACACTTTGAGCGGTATCATTACCACTAAATCCAATTTGCAGTGCGGCTTTGACAGCTGCTACAATCTGCTCATCTGTCCATTCCTTCTCGACATCCTTACACTTTAGCTTATGCTTATCAATATTCTTCTGGATCGAAGCCTTCGCCTTTGGATTTTTGACCTTATTCAATGCATTCAGAAGCCCTGGCGGGACCTTCCCACATACTTCCTCTTGAACTTCCAGAGAGCTCGTATTGCTCATCTTAACCTCTACACCCTTAGCCATTGCAGTATTGCCAACGAATAACAAGGCAATTATTGAGGGAACTGCTATCCACTTTCTCATTATTATCTCTCCCTATCTAGTGATTGTAATACTCACCAATAAGATTCGAATACAAATGGGATTTTGTGGGGGTTGTATGCATATTAATATAAAATCTTCTCCATCTCTACACACGCTAGTACTAAAGCACCGACACCATGTAAATCATTCTCGCTTACCGGGCGAGTAATATAGTTTTCATAATCACCAGCAGACGTACCAATACAAATCGCCGGCATAACCAGCTGCTCATTCTCATCGTAATATAATTGATTAATCAATCCTTCATACCCTCTACGTGCAATGTTCAGATATTCATTACCTACATAGCCTTTAGCAATCGCCTTTGCAATCGTGTATACAAATAAGCTCGAGCCAGAGGTCTCCAACCAATTGTCGGAATGCTGTCCCTTATCTACAACCTGGTACCATAAACCGCTGTCTTGGTCTTGAAACTGAGCCAGCGCCTTAATTAAACCTTGAAGTGAAGCGATTAATGCCTCTCTTCCCTCCATCGATTCTGGAAGGCGATCCAATATATCTACAACGGCCATGCCATACCACCCTACCGATCTGCCCCAGAATTCTGGTGAGCAGCCTGTCTGCGGATCAGACCAAGGCATCCTTCGGCTTTCATCCCACGCATGATACAGTAAGCCTGTCGTCTTATCATACATATGTGAACGCATCAGCTTCTCTTGATATAATACCCGCTCCAGCCATATCGGCTTATCGTAAGCGTGAGCGTACTCAACTGCAAACACACCGCCCATATATAACCCATCCAGCCACATTTGATTCGGATATTTGTCTTTATGCCAATATCCGCCCTCTGACGTCTGATTCAAAGTTCCGAATACATTCATTAATTTATCCGCAGCAATCTTATATCTTGGATCATCAGAGCTACGATCAAGTGTGAATAGTAATAATCCAGCTTGCATGGAATCCAGCTCATCCCGGCGGAATAAGAGATTGCCTCTCTCATCGATCAAGAGATCCACATATGCTTTCGCATATTGATAATATCGTTCATCTCCAACCTTCTCCCAAAGTCGAATCATACTATACAGGAACACACCCTGATGATAGTGCCATGAATTCTCAGGGGGAAGCTTATTCGGCTTGAATCGATTCATCAATGAATCACACGCAGATTTGCCCCATTCTAATGGGGTTTTCGGATTATTCATCATACATTTCTCCTTTGGTATATGTTATGATTAATGTTAATAACAACGTTGTTAGGGGATCGAAAATGACAGTTACTATTAAAGACATTGCCAAACAAGCTGGAGTTAGCTTTTCTACCGTATCCAAAGCCTTGAGAAACAGTCCTTTAGTTACGGAGGATACAAAGAAACGAATACTTCAAATTGCGGGTGAGATGAGCTATCTGCCAAATTATGCAGCAAGAAGTCTCGTCTCTAGAAAAACATATACGATCGGAGTCGTATGGCCGTCTATTGAACGAGTTAGCCATTCTGTTCTGCTGACGAACATCAATGCTACACTCGAAGCACAGTCCTACATAACATTACTCTCGATCAATCAGATGGGTGCCGCAGTCAATACATTCAATCGTTATATCGTCGATGCTATCCTAGTTTTCGATGACCAAAAAGCGGTCTTTGACCGATCCACAATTGAATCTAATGTACCCATTCTATTCTATGGAATTTTCGGCAGCACTCCTTATCCCACCATAGATACTAATCGTAAAAGAGCTATTGATCTTGCCTTTGAGCATTTAATTAATCTAGGGCACCAACGCATATCATATATTGGGAAGCTACCGACCAATGATCTCTTTCAAGAGCATAAGGTATCCTCCTTCATAGTAAAATCACAAGAATATAATGTGCCTGAAAGGGAGCATATGGTGATCTCTACAGATAGCATGGATCCCTACGATGGTTATTCTGCAGCAAAACTGCTATTGTCCGGAAACCAATCTCCCACTGCTATTATTAGTGGAAGCTATGATCTGACTCGAGGTATCTTGAAGGCTGCTAAGGAGCTGGCTATCGATGTTCCCCATGCTTTGTCCATCGTCAGCTATGATCATATTCCGCAAATGGCCGAGCTTGATATACCAATGACAGCAGTTGGTGTGCCCATATCAATGATCGCAGATACCATTACCCAGGTGCTGCTTGATATTGCCGATGGTAAAGGTGTTCAGCTTAATACTGTTCTAGAGCCTGAGCTTATCGTCAGGAAATCAACACATCGTGCGCCAGTTGTACATTCATCTCCTTCAGACTAAGCGTGAATAGCCCTGCCATCTGGTTAGCACCATATTCAGACAAATGCGTATCATCCTTCTCACCCTCAGGATAGAAATCATATTCCCCCGGATTCAGCCAAAGGTATAGCTTCTTCGCATCCTCTGCCCCTAAGCTTACAAGCAGCTCCCTACTCTTCTGAGCTAAATCAATGACGGGTACATTACATTCAAGACCAAGCTGCCTCATAGCAGCGGGATATTCACCATGTGTATCCTGCAAGCTTCCATCAGCATCGAATTTTCTTCGTTGGATGGGCGTAATCAGAATCGGGATCGCACCTTTACTCCGTGCACCTTCAATATATTGTCGCAAATAAGCTTTATAGCTTGAATTAGGCTCGGTATATCTATGCGAATCCTCCTTCTGGTCATTATGACCGAACTGGATGAATAGGTAATCGCCCTTATCAATGCGGTGTATGATGCTCTGTAGACGTCCCTCATCAATAAAGCTCTTAGAGCTCCGGCCTGAGAAAGCATCGTTATGAATGAAGGCCTGCTTAGCAAATCTGCTTCGAAGCAGCTGTCCCCAGCCCTTGCGGGGTTCTCTCGCAATATCATAATCACTCATCGTAGAGTCCCCCGCTAAGTAGATCGAAATTTGTGGACGGTGCTGAGCATGCATTTGTTTGATAATTTCCTGTGGATTCCAGCCATCTACCCCCTTCAACATCGCTGTTGCATAGTGCAAGCTCGAAAGCTCGACTTCAGTCCTTGCTTGCGCCCAGCTCACTCTTCGATCGATTAGTGCTCCTGGACCGTGGCTGCCATACTCCATGAAACGAGCAGTCTGCTCATTGTCCTTATTCCGCCAGTTATCCCAGCCCTCAGGCTTGATCGACTCATCCATCCAGGTGTTCACGAACATTACATGAGCATGTGGTCTCCAGGGTCTACCTAAATAAACGATACTCTCCTCTGTACCGGTCAGCTTACAGCTCCAGAACAGATAACCGCACTTCTGATCCTCCGGGGTAGAGGCTGCAGTTATGTAGCCTTCCCGCAAGCTGTGAATATGGCAATTATCGAACGCGACCGCAGCCGATCCGAAGATATAATCAACATGACCCTCGATATAACATTCCTTATA
>DFXU01000048.1 GCA_002383285.1 Caryophanales bacterium UBA4100 | reverse complement strand
GAACTCCTCGCGCAGATCGTCGATGTAAATCTTCGACGCGCCAGTCTTGAGCGCCTTCTCCTCCAAACCGTCAAGCTCATCCTTCTGACCGATATCCGCTGTGAAGGCGATGATTTCCGCGTCATATGTTTCCTTCAGCCATGCTAGAATAACCGATGTATCTAGTCCGCCCGAGTAAGCTAGCACTATTTTTTGTTTACCCATGAATTAACCCTCTCCTATTCTTTTGAACAAACGAATACAAACTTGCGATAAATTCATAACAAAAATAGAAAACCCACCTATATTTTGTTGTGAAAACCGCAACTAAGTATTCGCTTGTTCTTACATAATTGCCGTCATAATTGCTTTCTGTGCATGCAGTCGATTCTCTGCTTGATCGAACACAATCGAGTGGCTACCGTCTATGATCCCTTCACTCACTTCTTCACCACGATGTGCAGGTAGACAGTGCATGAATAAGTAATCCTTCTTCGCATATTTAACCAATTCCTCATTCACTTGAAACGCTTCGAAAGCCTGCTCACGAACCTTCTGTTCATCCTCAAAGCCCATACTTGCCCATACATCCGTGTAGATCACATCAGCATCTGCAATTGCTTCCTTCGGGTCTTGTGTAATCAGTAGCGAGCCTCCCGTATTCGACAAATACTCACGAGTAATACCTTCAACGTCCTTGTCTGGTGTATATCCCTCTGGAGAGGCTATTGCCATATGTAGACCAAGCTTAGCTGCGCCCATCATCAAGGAATGCACCATATTGTTACCGTCACCGATATAAGCAATTTTGATTCCTTCAAGGCTGCCCTTCTGCTCTAGAATCGTCTGATAGTCGCAGAGCGCCTGGCAAGGATGTGAGAAATCCGATAAACCATTAATGACGGGTATCATCGCTCCTCTGGCCAGATCAATCACATTCCGATGCTCAAACGTACGAATCATAATTCCATCCAGGTAACGAGATAACGTCTGTGCGGAATCCCATATGTTCTCGCCGCGGCCAAGCTGAATATCATTCTTACTCAAGAAGAGCGCGTGACCCCCAAGCTGATACATCCCTACTTCAAAAGATACACGTGTACGCGTCGATGACTTCTCGAAGATCATACCTAGTGTCTTACCTAGTAAAGGCTGATATACCTCGCCCGCTTTATTCTTACGCTTCAGCTCAATGGCCAAGTCGATCAAATAACGAATCTCTTCAGGTGAATAATCCGCCAAGCCTATAAAGTCACGACCCTTTAACTCAGTCGCCATCTCATTATTCAACAATGCGCTCATGTAAGCCTCCTATTAAATCTTTATTGTATAACCGTAGCATTACGGCTTGCAAGAATAGAGCTAAGAATCTCGATTGCCTTCTCAACATCAGCTTCACTCACAAGCAAATTCGGTAGAAGTCGGATAACATTAGGTCCCGCAGGCACCACGAGCAGCCCTCGTTCACGCGCCTCAGCAATGAGATCAGCAATCGGTTGAACACATTCAATCCCAATCAGTAGACCCGCACCACGAATTTCCTTGACATAAGAGTTCTGATCAAGCTCAGCATGCAGCTTCTCAAAAATCATAGCACTGATCCGTGCAGCCCGCTCTGGAAGCATCTGCTCAAGCATCGTCTCCACAGTAGCAATCGCTGCTGACATAGCAATAGGCGTTCCACCGAAGGTTGTCGCATGCGTTCCAGCGCTGAAGGCAGGAATTAGCTTCTCCTGGCCTAACATTGCTCCGATAGGGAACCCACTGCCCAATGCCTTCGCCAACGTAATAATATCAGGCTGAATACCATATTGCTCATAAGCGAATAGTGTACCTGTACGCCCCATACCCGTCTGAATTTCATCAACAATGAGCAGCAAATTGTACTTCTCGCAGAGACGAACAACCTCTTTAATAAACGCAGGTTTTGCAGGAATGACGCCGCCTTCAGCCTGCACCATCTCGAGCATAATCGCACAGGTTTTATCTTGAATATATCCTTCTAACGAATCCGCATCATTATACGGCGCATACACGAAGCCTTCGGGGAGAGGAAGGAATCCGTCCTTCACCTTATCCTGTCCAGTAGCAGTTAAAGTCGCTAGCGTTCTTCCGTGAAAGGATTGCTGAAACGTAATAATCTCATATCGTTCATTATTCAGCACCCTGCTGTTATAACGACGAGCAAGCTTGATTGCCGCTTCATTCGCCTCCGCACCACTATTACAGAAGAATACGGCGTCTGCACAGCTGTTAGCCGTTAATAAGCCAGCAAGCTTCTCTTGGTTAGGAATATGGAATAAGTTGGAGACATGCCATAATTCATCAAGCTGTGCGACAAGCGCTTCCTTAACTTGGGGAGGACAATGACCAAGACTCGTTACCGCAAGCCCACTAGCGAAGTCCAAATATTCATTCCCTTGATCATCCCATAATCGACTTCCTTCACCCTTTACTAATGCTAGCGGGTATCTTGCATAGCTTGGAAACAATGAGCTCTTCTTCTCCAGACCCATAACCAATCCCTACCTTCCCAATGTCCATCTCACACATATATTGCATAATCAGATGCTTCACTTAAACTCTAACAATACGTGTGCCTATCTCCGCATTCCCAGCCAGCACCTTGCTCAACACCTCAGGTTCAGATCCATCAACAATAATGACCTCCTGCACCTGACCTTGAATGCAATCCACAGCGGCACGTACCTTAGGAATCATACCTCCATAGATGTCACCGGAGGTGATCATCTGTTCAATATCTGCAACAGTGACGGTTGGCAATACGACTTTCTCACCACCAACCACCCTCATAATCCCAGGAACATCCGTTACAACAACAAGTCGTTCGGCACCAAGATGCGATGCTACAGCACCAGCGGCCGTGTCTGCATTAATATTAAAGCTCTGTCCATCTTCACCAATACCTAGCGGTGCGATAACGGGTATATAGCCCATCTCAATAATGCCTTGTATCAGCTCAGCATTCACAGCAATAACTTCACCAACATAGCCAATTTCGTCTGTGTTAGCAACTGGCTTCGCTTGAATGAGACGTCCATCAATACCAGACAATCCAACAGCGGCTGCACCAAAGCTTAGTATACGTCGAACTATTGCCTTATTGATCTGTCCACCCAGCACCATCTCAACAACCTGCAGCACCTCTGCACTCGTTTTGCGTAATCCATTAACGAAAGTCGATTCAATGTTAAGCCTTTGTAAGGTATCATTAATTGCCGGACCACCACCATGAACAATAACAGGAATAATGCCTCTTAACTGCAATTCACTCATATCTATATAGAAAGAATCTGGCAGCTGCGCCAACGTACTCCCACCGCATTTAATAACAATCGATTGCTTATTCATACGCCTAGCTCTCCTTAATCACCAACGAAGTTCGACTCTGACGATCCTCATAAACTTAAGTCCGATAAGCAGCATTGATTCTTACATACTCATACGTAAGATCACAGCCCCATCCGGTCGCTTTATGCTCGCCCATATTCAGATGGATATGATAGCGAACCAATTCACCCTGCAAATATTCTAGAGCAAGCACCTCATCGAATTGGACCGGTCGAGATTGCTCGAGGACTACAAATTCGCCTAAGCGAATATCGACCGTCTCCGTATTCACCTCTTGACCCGATCGTCCGATTGCTGCAATAATACGTCCCCAGTTAGCATCGGCACCGAAGGCAGCAGACTTAACTAAACTAGATCCAATCACCGTCTTAACAATAGCACGAGCCGCAGCTTCCGACACTGCACCCTCCACACTTACCTCCAATAGCTTCGTTGCTCCTTCACCATCTCGAGCGATCGCCTTTGACAGAACCTCTGCTACATACTGGAATCCTTGCTTATATGCCTCCCAATCCGGATGTCGATCACTAAGCCGCTCATTGCCAGCCATCCCACTAGCCATAACCACAACCATATCATTCGTACTCGTATCGCCATCAACCGTTATCATATTAAACGTAGAGTCCGTTACCTGACTGAGTAAGTTTTGAAGCTCCTCGTGCTCGATCACTGCATCCGTAGTAATAAAACCAAGCATCGTAGCCATATTCGGATGAATCATCCCTGAGCCTTTGGCTGCACCAGCAATATATACTTGAGCACCATTGATGGTGAGGGTAACACATATCGTTTTCTTCGTAAGGTCTGTAGTCAAGATAGCTTGACAGAAATCGTCCCCACCATTCGAAGTTACACGGTCAGGTAAACGTTCGATTCCGCTTCGAATTTTGCCCATGGGTAACAATTCTCCGATTACACCTGTTGAGGTTACTCCCACATAATGCTCTGCAAGACCCAGTGCTGATGCCGCCTTAGCTCGCATCTCATAAGCATCCGACTCCCCTTGGGCGCCTGTACATGCATTAGCATTACCACTGTTCACAATCATAGCCTGCAGCTTACCCTCTATCCCAATACTAGCCTTTGTTACCTTAAGCGGAGCCGCTTGAAAAGCATTCAACGTATAAACACCTGCCGCTTCAGCAGGAACATCACAAACAATCGCACCTAGGTCATAACGTTCCGTCTTCTTCAAGCCACAGTGTAGTCCACCAGCACGAAAGCCCTTCGGCGTAGTAACCGTTCCATCCTCAACAATTGTGAACCCTTGCGATTTCGACACTTGCTCTCACCTGTCTCTAAAGGAATATAATAACATCTGGCATAAAATAACATCATTACTATAATAATTTGTAGAACTATGGATAAACAGGGGACATTCGAAGTCCTTCTGCTTCATTCCATCCCATCATAATATTCATATTCTGAATCGCCTGACCAGCTGCACCCTTAACCAGATTATCAATGACAGAGATTATTGTTACACGACCTGTCCGCTCATCAACAGCGAAGCCTATATCACAATAATTCGAGCCTGACACCTCTTTGGTCGCAGGCCATTTGCCTTCATCACGCACACGAACGAAGGGACGACCATCATAGTATCGTTTATATAAATCAATCAGATTATCATTACTGACGGATTCAATTAAATTTCCATACATCGTACACATTATACCACGAGTCATCGGCACCAGATGAGTCGTGAACGTCACCTTTACATCTTGCTCAGCTATAGATGATAACGTTTGTTCAATCTCAGGTGTATGCTGATGCTTATTGATTTTATAAGCTTTAAAATTGTCATTCACTTCAGAATAATGCACACCCATGTTTAAACCTCTACCCGCACCAGACACACCCGATTTAGCATCGATTATTATCGATTTGGGATCAATCCACTCTGCACCTAATATAGGGATAAGACCGAGTAATGCAGCCGTAGGATAACACCCGGGATTACTAATGAATGACGCGTTCTTAACGTCGTCAGCATACACTTCCGCTAAACCGTAAACCGCTTGCTCTAGAAACTCTGATTGAGCTGGCTGGTGTTTGTACCACTGCTCATAGGTTTCTCCAGATTTCAATCGAAAGTCACCAGAGAGGTCAATGACCTTTAAGCCAGCTTCTAGTAGCTGTGGTACCAGCTGCGAGCTGACACCATGAGGAGTTGCAGCGAATACTACGTCGGCCTTACTTCTGATCAGATCTATATCAATGCCATCCAACGTGTCTACAACGATTTCCACTAGATGCGGAAATCCATCAGCAATCAGCGTCCCCGCTTGCGAGGAGGAAATGACAGATGTAATCGTCACATTCGGATGCTGAAGCAGTAATCGTATTAACTCAACCCCACCATAGCCTGTAGATCCAATAATAGCTGCTCTTATCTTGGTATTCATATGTAACCTCTCCAATCTAATCTCTACACGCTTCATGACACGCTTCATGATGAAACATTATACATATTAATGCATATTAATTCAATAGAATCCGTAAAAACAACACAAACCCATTATAACGGATTTTCAATACAGTTGAAATCCCTCACCGAAAACTTCCGACGTACCACTAATGATGACAAAAGCATACGGGTCCGCATCGCGTATCACCTGTTTCAGCCGAGTAACCTCTCGTTGTCCAATAACAACCATCATCACTGGTTTTTCTACATTCGTATAGCCACCTATCCCCTGCAGCCTAGTAAGTCCTCGATCCAATTCATACAGTACAGATCGAGCAATCTGCTCAGAGGCATCGGATATAATAAACGCAACCTTAGAAGTATTCAACCCGACTTGGATCAGATCTATCGTCTTACTTGTGATGAACAATCCGATAAGGGCATACAATGCATTCTCTGCAGAGAACACAAATCCCGCAGTCACAATAATTATTCCATCCAGCAACGCTATTGCTGTACCCAGACTAATTCCCATATAGTGATGCAGCACCTGTGCTACCACATCCATACCACCCGTTGAGCCTCGACCCCGAAAGACCAGACCTAAGCCCACGCCTATCCCAATACCACCATATACTGATGCGAGTAGTGCTTGGTTGGTGAGTGGCGACAATCCAGCGGTAAGCAACACAAATAACGGCAGCACAAAGGAGCCTACCGCTGTCTTGAACCCAAATCGCCCACCAAGCAACACGATTCCGAGCAGCCACAAAGGAATATTCATCGACCATTGCACATAAGCAGGAGTAATACCCCACAATTGTTGGACAATCGTAGATAAGCCCGTAACACCACCGGTTGCAATCCGATTTGGATTGAGGAATAAGTTAAAGCTAAGCGCAATAATCAATGAACCCAGCAGCAAGTGTACATACTCAGTCATTCGCCGAATCGGACTTCCTGCAGGAAATAGAGGTTCCCTACGACGCTTCGAATTTTCCATCCTCCAACCTCCACAGGAATTTTATGTTTATAATCCCCATAGTATGCGACAAAAATCCCTGAAGAGCCTAATCCATGCAAGTTATACCACTTTACTAGAACCTTATAGAAGTATCCCCTAAGCTCAGCTTGACCCCCTCGAAAACTACCCCATCAATATTTCTAACAACAACACAATTGATAAAGTTACTTATTACTCAAATTTTAAGTGACCAGTTTGGATGATGCTATATGTCCCAAACTTATGTGACGAGTATAAATGATGCTACTTACCTCAAACTTATGTGACTAGTATAGATGATGCTACTTACCTCAAATTTAACGAGGCTACTTACCTCAAATTTAAGTGAGCAGTTTAGATGATACTATTTACCTCAAATTTAAGTGAGCAGTTTACGTGATGTTATCTCCTAATAATTATATGAAGAGAGTTTACTTATGCAGCTTTGTGAGGTTGTGTGCGTTGAGTGGACATGCATAGCTCTATCAGACTTTCGAAGATTGGTACATTCTGAAGTCTTAGATTAATCTTGAAGCAAGCTTTGTCTAAGTACAGCTGAAGATGTCGGGAACTGAGTCCTCGGTATGATTGTTTAAAGCTTCTTATCGTTTGATCGAACAGTTCCTTTACAGGACGTAGTTTGTAAAAAGCAAATCGCTGAAAAAATTGAACCCCAGATCCTTCACTCTTAACATATCTCTTAGTAAATTCTTGAATACCCGCCCACTCAAGATGCTTGTTCTTCATATGGTCAGTTCGAACAACCTGCATCTTAAAGGCAGTGGGCTGTTCTTGTTCATCTATTGAAGCACAGAAAATAACTGGCTTCTCCTGTGGATCACGAGTTGATGTTGATTTATATGGTATTTGTCCACAAAAACCGACACTGCCCTTTATATTACCTGAGAGCAGTCGTTCGGAATCCACACAACTGATCGCTTGACGAATAGCATGAAGCATCGCCCACGCCGTCTTATAGGTTACCTGGATTCGTTGCTGGAGCTGCATAGCATTAATCTCACGATCTATTAGGGAAACAAGATATAAGGTAAACAACCACTTACTCACCGGTATTCGACTATTCTCCATGATCGTACCAACGGCAAGTGAAGTCTGATGACGACAGCCGATACACTGATAAAGCGGTAATCTACGTGTCTGAATCACATAAGCTTGATTATGATCGCAACGAGGACAACAGTAGCCATTCGGCCATCTAGCTTGTGCCAATAAACCAATACAATCCTCCTCCTTAGCAATGTGATCCTGAAAAGATTGCCAATCACAGAAGCTAATTTCCGAATAGTTCTGTTGAAATAGATTAGCAATAACAGCAACAATCTCCCTCATAAAGACACAACCCCTAATATCAAGAAATTATAAGAACAAGTGTTCTAATCCATATTTTGATAATAGCAAACATTTGTTCCTAAATCAAGTCATTTTCTAAAAATAAATTGTGATCAGCTTCTGGATTTCTCTTGCTGAGCCTAGGGGATACAACCTAAAAGTGAATGTAACGTAGTATAAAGAATCAAGCATTATGGTCTAAGGGTTTGTTACGAGCAGGGGATTCTGACGGGGGTTATGAAAGAAAAAGCCCACACCGACGGCTGAAGTGGTGTGGGTTACGTGTGGTTATAAGGTGTATAGGGATAGGGTATATATTACTCTTCATTCTGCTGTTGACCAATCTGCTTGCGAAGGTAAGCATCAATGAAGGAATCAAGATCTCCATCCATGACGGCTCCTACATTACCTGTTTCTGCGGAGGTCCGGTGGTCCTTTACCATGCTGTAAGGATGGAATACATAGGAGCGTATCTGACTGCCCCATGCGATATCGCTCTGAACGCCACGAATGGCATCTAGCTGCTTCTGTTGCTCCTCCATCTTACGTTCGTACAATTTGGAACGCAATGAGGTCATAGCGCGCTCACGGTTCTGGATCTGCGACCGTTCTAACTGACAAGCTACAATAATGCCAGAAGGTATATGTGTAATCCGAATGGCTGACTCTGTCTTGTTAATATGCTGGCCACCAGCACCGCTTGCACGGTACGTATCTACCTTCAGATCCTCTGATCGGATCTCGATCTCGCTCACATCATGGATAATCTCGGGAACAACATCACAGGAGGTGAATGATGTATGCCGACGTCCTGCAGAGTCGAATGGAGAGATGCGTACAAGCCGATGAACGCCCTTCTCTGCCTTCAGATATCCATAGGCATTATGGCCTTTAATAAGCAGAGTGACACTCTTGACTCCCGCTTCGTCGCCTGGAAGATAGTCGAGGACTTCCACCTTGAAGCCTCGTTTCTCAGCCCATCGTCTATACATGCGAAGCAGCATCTCAGCCCAATCCTGCGATTCCGTCCCGCCCGCTCCAGGGTGCAGCTCGAGTATTGCGTTCAGTTTATCATACGGCTGGTTCAATAGCAGCTGCAGCTCAAATGCGGCCAGCTTATCGAGAAAGCTTCGGAAGCTACTCTCTAGTTCTATGACCATATTATCGTCGTTCTCTTCTTCAGCAAGCTCGAGCATGAGTCCCAAATCTTCATACTCGTTTGATATTGCATTAAAATCATCGACTACAGACTTGATCTCATTCAAATCAGCGATAATCTTCTGCGCACGGTCGTTGTCATTCCAGAAATCAGGATCTGACATTCTAAACTCGAAGTTAGCAATTTGCTCCATCTTCACATCGAAGTCAAAGTGACCCCCTAAGATTAGTTAATCGAGCAGCAGCCTCACGAAATTCATTCCTCAATACTGTATCTATCATCATATCGATTCACCTCAATAAAGATTGGTATTTCTAAAACTACAAGCAACGCACATATTTTGTAATCCTATGAACTTACAACATTAAGCACCATGACAATGTTTGAATTTCTTCCCACTACCACAAGGACATGCTTCATTGCGTCCAACTTTGGCCGCATCACGCTTGGCAGGCTGCCTTGATTTGCCTTCACTGCTATTATCAACAGCTTGACCCTCTGCTACTGCTTCACGTTTAAGATTACTCTCTACTTGAGCCTTCATAATGTAGGTAGCAACCTCTTCTTGGATGGTCTCAATCATCTGCTGGAACATCTCGAAGCCTTCGAATTGGTATTCGCGTAAAGGGTCAGTACCTCCATATGCACGTAGGTGGATACCTTGACGCAGCTGATCCATCGCATCGATATGATCCATCCATTTACTATCGACAGCCCGAAGCGTAACAACCTTCTCAAATTCTCTCGTGGTCTCAGGGCCAAGCTGAGCTTCGCGCTCCTCATACTTCTCTCGGACAAGCTTCTTTAACAATTCCTCAATTTCTTCTGGTTCTTTACCCCACAGCTCTTCCTTCGTTGCTTGACCTTCATACAAGAATGTACCATTAGCATGGTCAATGATTGCTTGAAGGTCCCACTCCTCTGGCACCTGATCGCTCGGACAATGCACTTCAACAAGTCGATCAATCACACCATCGATCATTCCAAGAACAACGTCTTCCTTGATATTCTCAGACTCGAGCACCTCACGACGCTGCTTGTAAATTATCGTTCTCTGTTGATTCATCACATCGTCATATTGCAGAACGACTTTACGAACTTCAAAGTTACTGCCCTCCACACGCTTCTGTGCGGATTCAATCGCTTTGGAAATCATCCTGCTCTCAATAGGCTGATCCTCTTGAAAGCCTAACCTATCCATCATACCCATGATATTCTCAGCACCGAATCGGCGCATCAATTCATCTTCTAATGATAAGTAAAACTGTGTTGAGCCTGGATCACCTTGACGCCCTGCCCGTCCACGCAGCTGGTTGTCAATACGTCTGCTCTCATGCCGTTCAGTACCTATGATATGCAGTCCACCTAAATCGGAAACTCCTTCTCCAAGTAGAATATCTGTACCACGACCAGCCATATTGGTGGCAATCGTTACTGAGCCCGGTTGACCGGCTAAGGCGATAATCGCCGCTTCCTCTGCATGATACTTGGCATTGAGAACCTTATGAACAATACCACGCTTCTTCAGCATCTCTGATAACTTCTCAGAGTTCTCGATTGAGGTCGTTCCGACTAGAATAGGCTGATTGTTCTTGTGACGTTCAACAATCTGATCAACCGTTGCATTAAATTTGCCGGCTTCAGACTTATACACCACATCGGCAAGATCGCCGCGGATCATCGATTTATTCGTAGGAACTACGATGACGTCTAGTCCATATATTTTCTTAAACTCTTCTTCTTCCGTCTTCGCTGTACCTGTCATTCCTCCCAGCTTCTTATACATCCGGAAGTAATTCTGGAACGTTATTGTTGCTAGTGTCATGCTCTCATTCTGAACCTTCAGCTTCTCCTTAGCCTCTATTGCCTGATGCAGCCCATCACTATAACGCCGACCCGTCATGAGTCTTCCCGTGAAATCATCTACGATGACGACTTCACCGTCTTGAACAACGTAATCGACATCATTCTTCATAATCACGTGAGCCTTAAGCGCTTGAACAATATGGTGATTCAAGGTGACGTTCGAGTGATCGAATAAATTCTCGATACCGAAGGCACGCTCTGCCTTAGCTACACCCTGATCAGTCAGAATAACCGAGCGAAGCTTCACATCAATTGTGTAGTCTTCAACCTCAGTCAATTTCGTCACGAAGCGATCAGCAGATACATACAGCTCCGTCGACTTGGCAGCCTGTCCAGATATAATAAGCGGGGTTCGTGCTTCATCAACAAGAATGGAATCAACCTCATCCACAATCGCGAAGTTCAGAGGACGTTGAACCATCTGTTCCTTATAGAGAACCATGTTATCCCGAAGATAATCAAAGCCGAACTCATTATTCGTTCCATAAGTGATATCACATGCATAAGCCTGTTGCTTCTCATCATGAGTCATGCCAGGCACATTAATACCAACTGTCATTCCCAAATATTCATAGACTGGACCCATCAGACTTGCACCCACTCTAGCCAAATATTCATTGACTGTAACAAGGTGCACTCCGTTGCCGCTGAGAGCGTTCAAGTAGATAGGAAGCGTCGCAACGAGCGTCTTCCCTTCACCGGTCTTCATCTCCGCAATACGACCTTCATGCAGCACCATACCACCCATTAACTGCACGTCAAAATGGCGCATATTCAACGTCCGTCTAGACGCCTCACGCACCGCTGCAAACGCATCAGGTAAAAGCTCATCGAGATTATTCTTACTATCCAATCGAGCTCGAAACTCCGCTGTCTTCCCCTGCAGCTGTAAATCTGTCAATTTCTCATACTCAGGCTCAAGGCGGTTAATAGCCTCGACCGTTCTCTGCATTCGTTTTATCTCTTTCTCATTAAAATCTCCGAATATCTTCTTAACCAGTCCCAGCATGGGATTACCCCTTTCGAATCGTAACAACATCTTATATGAGTTTATACTGCTATGTGACCCTATCGTCGTTTTCCTAGATTGTATCAGTTTGACTCTGGTGTATCAACCGCATCCATGCCCATATATACGCAGAAGTTCCCGATCCGTTTCGGGATCGGGAACTGATGAAGGTGTGGGTAAGTTAAAGTGTTTCTATTAAGCCGTATCTACCATCATCTCGCTTATAAACGACGTTGGTCTGATTATTGTCCATATTCGCAAACACGAAGAAAGTGTGCCCAATCAAATTCATCTGGAGAATCGCTTCTTCCACATCCATTGGCTTCATCGTAAATTTCTTAGTTCGTACAACTTCAAGCTCATCTTCATCCTCAGCATATATAGCAGTGGTTGAGTCACCATTCTCAGCAAATAGGTTCCGAATTCCACCTTTATTAAACTTGCGATTAGCTTTCGTCTTATGCTTACGAATTTGGCCCTCTAGTTTGTCCACAACAAGGTCAATCGAAGCATACATATCTGGATTCTTCTCTTCTGCGCGTAATACAGCTCCGCGAAGAGGGATGGTTACTTCCACGTTCTGTCGATCCTTCTGTACTCTGAGGGTTACATGTGCATCAGATTCTGGGGGAATATCCAAATATCGTTCGAGTCTGCTTAGCTTCTTCTCAACGTATTCCCGTAAAGCGCCAGTTACTTCCAGGTTCTCACCACGGATGTTGATGTTCATGGGCAATTCCTCCTTTTCGTATATCTATCTTAACATATTCTTGCAGGAGGTACAAAAACAATTATCATAGCTAATTTGAATTATCAGAACATTCGGGTATGCACAATTACTTAACACTATGAAAGCATGTTTTCATTAGTTATTCACAGAGTTATCCACATTATCCACAGGTGTGGATGTGTACATAATGCCGTCAAAATGTGCTACAGAATGTTAGTCATGTGTATAAACCGACGGTTGTGAACAGGTATATAAGACCGATGCCGAGTCGGATTAATCGAATTCATTAAGTTGTCTTAAGGATTTTCAAGAATAAAAAACTCCACTTCATAGTGGAGTCGGTTGATTCTTCATATGATTATTTTTTCTTATCAAAGTAGTAGCTATCTTGTATGTAGGGAGCACTATAAGCTGTATTCTGAACCCGTGCTACATTCACCTTCTGAATGTCATCACTTGCTCCAGAACGAAGCTCCTCAAGCTTGTTCGTGATCACAGTGTCATGCTTGAGAACTCCTTGGACTATAGAACCATACTTTTCTCTATCCGCTTCCGTTATCTCGATTTGCTGAAGCTGTTGCACGAGCTGTTCGCGCTGATCAATGAAGAAGATAATCTGTTCTTCAGTTACATAATCGAGCTGCGCAACCATATTCTCAGTAATCGCCTGCAAAGAGTGGACTAAGCTATGCATTAGCTGCACCCTGTTGAGAGGCTCCGTTCATCAGTTTTGCTGCTTGAATCCATGTCTCCTTTAATTCAACAAGGTATCCGATGACCTCTTCAATTGGCTCAACCTTCTTATATGTGTTCGCCTCAATGAGCTTAAAGTGCATATATTCATACATTCTAACTAAACCCTCCGCAATAGGTGAAGATTTATCCAATGTTACTACTAATTCCATAATTATATCTTCAGCACGACATATGCTCCTGTTGGCTTCTTCTAAATTCTGATTATGAATAGCTTCCATCCCACCTTTACAGAAGCGGAGAGCTCCATCATATAACATGATGAGTAATTGCGCAGGTGTTGCCGTCTGAATGGAGGTCTGAAGATACTTATTCCGTTGCTGCTGTTGATGTAGTTGTTGATTCATAGTAGGTTGGTTAATCATGAATAGTTCCTCCTAGGGTGTATATATCAATTAAATGGTTACTGACCACCGAATGCGTTGGCAAGATAAGCAGACTGGGAATTAAATCGACTGATAGCCATTTCCATTGCTGTAAATTTTCTATAATAACCTTGCTCAGTTGCTGAGAGTCGATTGTTCCTATTCAGTATGTCAACATCTAAATTTTTTATTTGGTTACTTATAAAACTATTATCATTGGAAGAGATAAAACTACCCGACTTGGTCTTGATTTCTCTTAATGCAGTATCAAGATCTTCGTACATCCTCTCAGCAATACCCATATCAGACCGATTTGGATTACCAGAACCGTTCCCTGAAATAAGGGCCATTACCCCTTCTGGGTCACTCTCAATAGCTTCTCTTAACTTCGTTTCGTCTAAATATAGTTTACCCTGTTCCTGGTAAGCACCAGTTTTTATACCAATGGAACTTAACGTATTATAATTACTCCCTGTATCGACAACTTGTGAGGTAATTGATAGGCGCATACTCGAGATTGCTTTAGAGATAATAGAGTCACTTCTTAATAAGCCACTCTTCGCCTTTGCTTCCCAAAGTTCAATATCCTTTTCTTTCATAACACTCTTCTGTTCATCTGTAAGGGGAGGGAAGTCCCTGTATTTCAATTCACTCACTTTACTTTGTAAGCCACTTATAAATTCATTGTAATCTACCATGAATTTCTTAATGGATTCTACGATTTTATCTGTATCGACACTGATATTAATTGTTGATGGGTTACCTGTGTTTACCTCCTTAAGGGTAACTTCGATTCCATTCACAAGGAAGGTATTGCTTGTCCGACTTGTTGGCATTCCATTGATATTTAAGGAGGCATCTAAGGCAGCGACCTCGTTAAGTCCACCATTCGAGACACTGGCAAAGTTAGTTAAGAAGTCACCTCCACCTATATCTTCAAAAGTAATCGCGCTCTTATCAACTGAACCATTCACTTTTCCCGTCTCTTTAGAGACGAAGGAGATTTGACGAGTTGTTGAATCATAGAACGCCGAAACATTCGTTTTTTTATTAATATCAGAAATCACTGAATTCAGTGATTGTGTGGTTGGATCCACATCAATTTGAACACCATTTATCTTAAAGCTATAACTATCAGTTAGAGTCCCGCCTGTTAGATGGCCAGCGGTGCTCTGCTCTGCGAGTGCCTTGGTCGGATCAAAAGCGGCAGTTCCGAACGTATCAGTACCGTAATTACTAGCAGATTTGGCGAGAGAATTCACCTCAATTGTAAGGGATCCCGCTAACGCACTAGGAGTCGCTACAGCATCAATAGCTGTGGTATTGCCTGTAACTACAGCTTTCTGGGTAGAGAGGGTGCTTTCGAGTTTGAAATTAAAAACCTTATTATTCCTAAATTCCGTTATCTTTGAATTTACTTCTTTATACGCATCTCGCTGCCATTCATAAACCTGTTTTTTCTGTACTAATTTATTGACCGGGGCTCTATGTGAATTCATTAATTCTTTCACAAGAGTATCGATATCCATACCTGTAGCTAATCCACCTACACGCATAACCATAATCAATCACTCCTTGCCTTAACTAATAGTATTGCAACTATACCCTTTCATCTACGATAATTCCCGATAATTCCCACATCTTCGCAACCATATCTAGAATCTTCTCCGAGGGAATCTCCCGAACAACTTCACCAGTATCCTTATCCAAAACCTTAACCATAATCTCCTTGGTTCCTTCATGAATCGCAAATTCAAAAGAGGTATTAATTCCCTGCATGGCTTTATTGGCACGCTCAATTACTTTGATTAATTGCTCTTCACCGACAGAGAAGCTCTGACCTCTCAATTCCGCTTGACGCACTTCTTTAGTAGAGTGAACCGTGGCATGTGATTGTTCTTTACGCTCAGTGGGTTTATGCAGCTCTTTAACTGATTCTACGTGGCTTATAGGTCTAATACTCGTTCCCGGGTCGCTCTTTAAACTATTGATCTCCATTGATATAACCTCCGACAGCTATCTATATAATCCATATATCGGTATTTCACAGTCAATATATTATAGCTACTTGATAAGAAGGTTAAGTTATGTATAAATTCCTCTTTAAGAGAGTAAGTATGGATGAAAGACGCTATCAACTTCACTCTTCCACTTTCTAAAAGCCGGCAGAAGAGTAAATTGAAAGATCTCCAAAGCCTTCCCATTCTGCTCTTGATTGTAAGCAGTAACAGCATGGTCAAATGCGTTTCGAAGGGAATAAGTTAGCGATTCAATATGATTGGAAGGCAACAATGATTTACCAAGAATAGGCAGCATAAAATCTTCAATCTGGGAAAATGCAGTAATTACATCAACCATCAGTGGGATTGTGCCTTCAATACATCCATCATTTAATCGCTTCCTGATGTGCTCCAAACCTTCCAAGCATGTGTCGGACAAATCAATCGTTCTTCTCATGCCATCGATAAACTTCTCCATAGCCGCGCCTCATCTCTCTGAGATAATAGTAAAAAAGGGAACCCTGGATAATCTGGGGTTCCCTTGCTTAAATTGAAAATTAACGAAGCAATTGAAGTACGCCTTGAGGCTGTTGATTCGCTTGAGCTAACATTGATTGAGCAGCTTGAGTAAGAATGTTGTTCTTAGTGAACTCCATCATCTCTCTCGCCATATCAACGTCACGGATACGGGATTCAGCAGCTGTTAAGTTCTCTGATGATGTACCGAGGTTGTTAATCGTGTGCTCTAGACGATTCTGGAATGCCCCAAGTCGGGAACGCTCTGTGGATACTTGATTAATAGCATCGTCATAGACCTTAATCGCTGCAGATGCTTTCACCGTATCAGATACGTCCAATCCATATTCATTAGCGCTATTGTCTGTTCCGTTAGAAACGTCTTGAGCGGAAGTCCATGCTGCACCTACGGCACCTAAAGCAGCACCGGCTGAACTTGAGCTAATACCGAGTGCTTCAGAACGCATGTCATTCACGCTAACTTTGAAGCCTTGACCTTGGTTAGCACCAACTTGCATAGTCAGGGAGTTGTCTTCAACACCACCACTAATTGCGAATGTTGCAGTTCCAGCTGTTGTTGCAGCAATATCAACGGTAAGACCATTACCGAAGTCAGCAGTTGTTGCTCCACCAGTAACGTCAGCAGTACCAGCTGTAGTAGCAGTCGTAGTGTTCGTTAGAGTTGCTGTGGATACAGTACCTACGGCAACTGTGAAGTCATGATCAACTCCTCCAGAAACTGTAGCACCAGCAGCTAATGTAAACTCTACACCATTACCAAGATTATACGTACCACCAGTTGTTCCATCAACAGACACGGTTTGCGAACCAGCAACTGCACCACCAAGACTATCCTCTACTGTTGCTGTGTAAGTTTCGACAGTACCTACTGTTACTGTATAATCTTCACCAACACCACCAGTATCGTATAACGAAATATCATTAGAAGTTGTAACTGTAACACCGTTTGCGAAGGTAAGATCAGCTCCTGGTGCAGTGGTTACTTGTGCATCAAGACCGTTGAATGTTGCAGACAGTGTATTAGTTACAGTGAATGTATCTGAACCACCCGCAGTTAGAGAATCTCCGCCAGTATGGTCAATGGTAAAATCACCTATTGCAAAAGATCCTGCACCAGCTGTAGCCAGCAAAGTTGCTGTATCAGCGGGATTCACGCCATCATCCAACGAAACGAGTGTATTCACATTAAATTCACTGTAATTACCATTATTGGCAACATCTTGTGCTTGCAGAGTTGCATTAACACCGGCCGTCGTTGTAACAGATACTCCGATATCCACACCCGCCAACTTAAAGTCGTAGTTTTGGACGTTGTCATCAAGGATTATTCTGTCAGAAATAGAAGCACCGGTATTATCCTGCAATTCAACACTCCAAATTTCATTACCCGGTGTTGCTGATTCTTGAACATAAGCGAGTCGGTAACCTACAGCGCCATCAAGCGCAGCGGGATCAACAATATTTACTGCAAATGCTCCTGCCGCCGTAGCATGTGCAGTTCCTGCAGTGGCTGCTTCAGCAACTCCACTAGTTTCTACAGTGTAAGTGCCCGTAACACCTTGTGCAGTTACTGCGACCGTATCATTAGTAAACCCTGTAGTAGCAGCAGTAAAAGTGGCTACGGAATCAGTACGTGTGATATTGACAGTATGAGCGCCATCAGCTACTACTGAGTTTGGAGTGATTGTTGCAGCTGTTATTGCATCTGCTGTAGTAGTAAGTGAAGCAGCCTTCGTGTCCGCACCTGCTATTGTAACCTGATAGTTACCAGCTGCTAACGTCGATGCAGCATCAATGCTAACATCGGTAATATCAGCCGTAGCTGTGTGAGTTGCTGAAGCTGCAGTGGAGTCAGCTACAACAATGCTGTAATTACCTGCTGTTAATGCGCTCTTCTTGTCCAAGGTTAAATTGTCCAAGGTAGTTGTACCCGCTGTTAGGGTACCAGCTGTAACTACACCTGATTGAGCAGAAACTTCACCATTCAACAATTTTCTTGTATTAAATTCTGTTGTGTTACCAATTCTGTTAATCTCAGAAGTTAATTGGTTAATTTCCTTCTGGATTTCAGTACGGTCATTTGAATTGTAAGTATCATTCGCTGCTTGTGTCGCTAGCTCCTTCATACGTTGAAGAATACTATGAGTCTCGTTTAACGCGCCCTCAGCAGTTTGCATCATGGAGATCGCATCTTGTGAGTTACGAGTTGCTTGATCCAAACCACGGATCTGGCCTCTCATTTTCTCAGAGATCGCTAGACCTGCTGCATCGTCGCCTGCACGGTTAATACGTAGACCTGAAGATAGCTTTTCCAAGTTCTTGCTTGATTGTGTACCGTTGCTGCTTAATTGACGGTACGTGTTCAACGCTGTGATGTTGTGATTAATTCTCATTGATATTTCCTCCTTGAAATGTGTTGAATCCACATCCTTGTGGATCCTAAGTATAGTACACCATACATGGGTCGGCCGCCCTATGAATAAAGTGTCTATTATTGTTATCGTAATTCGACTTCAGAAAATGAATAGCAAATATGAAAAAAACATAAAAAAAATGGATGGTATTTGCTATCTATGTTTTTCCCTTATCATATAATTTACTTAATGCACTTAGGGACATGACACTTCTGGATGCTTCTAGGTTCGATTCCTTGATATCCAAGTAAATTTCTTTGCGATATATAGCTACGGCTTTAGGAGCTGTAATACCCAGCTTAACCGTATCCTTCTCTATAGAAAGCACTACGATTTCTATATCATCACCTAGCATGATGGATTCTCCTGTTTTTCGAGAGAGCACTAACACAACGTTCACCTNNAGTTCACCTTCTTTTCCTTGAATAGTATTATCGCACGAGCGTATGCTTAGTATTGTATGTAGAATCATGTAGAATAATTTGTTTGCCTACCGCTCTGCGCGCATTAATGATGATAGGTGCAAGCAGATTAATCGTCGCATCCTTTAACTCTCCATTCTTAATGGTTATCATTGAAACAAGCACTACATCCTCAGATTTCTCAATGCCAAGCTCTTGTTTTATGATTTCACTCAACTCAAACTCGTACTCGGGATAGAATAAAAATGGGTTTGTGACCACGAATGCCAATTCTCCTATCTCAACTGCTTGTAGGTATGTAAAAGGAATATCATCACCAATGTTGATTAGCGTAAATTTACGCACGTCCTCGAATCCTAGTAAACCATGAGGGAATGTGATGATGGCATCATCATGCACATCTATCTCACCTACGACCTCTGTTGCTACTTTAACTAAATTCATTTGTAATCCCCCAATTCTAAGATTATATAACAAAAAACTATAGATCGATCGTTCTATAGTTCATATAAACTCTTTCAGACTCTGATATCCAACTGTGGTGGAATGATCTCCAGGCTGTTACGTTGAAGCATGTAAATATCCAACTTTGCAGGTTCAGAATTAATGATTGGTTTATTCGCCTGTGCCTCTAGATTTACAGTACCACGTTCCACTTCAATCTCTGGTTTCCTAGCTGTATAGCTAATGTCTACATTATCAAAGGAAGCGTACCCCGCAAATTCCAATTCAAAAAAGTCTATTGTGATATCCTGGGCAATATCAGCTATCGCATTCGTATCGTTATGAATAGCTGCTAATTGATTACCTTCATCGACGATCTTACCAATGGTCTGCATAACGATATTCTTAATTGCCGAATAGATCTGATTCATTGACTGTAAATGGTCACCAAGAGCTAGTGCATCCCATGCACGCGATTGATCAATCAAAAGCTCGCCCCTAGGGGATTCAATACTCACTTCCGGTCTAGTTGTCTGAATACTTAAATCGGCTCGCGGTTGTTCGATTGTCAGTGAAGCACGCTTAGATTCCATACCTAGCTTCGCAAATTGCTGTCGTATCTCAATACTCGATACATTCAATATATTCACCCAACCTTATCTGAGAAAGTCAATTAAGCTTGGCCTAATGATCTTGGCTCCAATAGATAGGGAAGCTTGGTAGACATTCTCATCTGTCTTCAAGGTTGTGATCAACTGCGCCATATCTGCATCCTCCACCTTGGATTGAAGCGATTGTAGATTTATGTTAATGTCCTCCAATCTACCTTGAGATAATTGAACTCGATTCATCTTGGCACCGACATCTGCTCTAACCTCTAAAAATTTATTGATTCTACTGTCTAGCCGACCAATTGAATTGTTTATCGTAGTAAAGTCGCCCGCCTTAAGAGCTGTCCTAAGATCGTTCATAACCTTGAATGCATTATCAATATCGTCCGGGTTTCCAAATATGGTTTCCCCGGAAACATTAGCATCAATTTTTACCCCTACCCCAATTTCAAATTTAATATTGCCACTATCGGTTAAAGTATCACCAGCTGTTTCAGAAGTATAAGGTGGGTTCTCTGTCATCTGTCCATTAAATATGTGCTTACCATTGAATTCGCTATTGCCTATCACGATGAGCTGTTCATATAATTGGCTAACCTCACTGTCTATTGCATCCAATGCGGTTTGAGGATTTGTACCATTCGATGCCTGAATCGTCAACTCCCTCAGTCTCTGGATAACATTACTAGCTTGATTGAGTGTAGAGTCGGTAATCTCCAACCAAGATATGGCAGAATCTACATTCTCTCCATACTGGCTATTGGCCGAGATCTCACTTCTATATCTCATGGCGTAACTAATACCAACAGGATCATCAGAAGGCTTGTTAATCTTACGTCCGGTAGCAAGTTGACCCTGAGTATGATCTAATCGCGCCAAGTTCGCATTCAGATTTCTCATCAACTGTGTATTAATCATGCCTTGCGTAACTCGAGTAGCCATTATATCTACCACCTTATCATTCGATCATAATTTTATCTACCAACAAGACCCATACTGTTAATCACTTTGTCTAGTAATTCATCGAAGGTAGTCATTGCACGCGCAGCGGCATTATATGCATGTTGGAATCTAATCATATTAACCATTTCTTCATCTAAGGATACGCCACTTACCGATTGTCTCCTGGATTGCACCTGTTCGACAAGCACTTGTTGATTAACAGATTGCCTGTTTGCTTCTTGTGTCTGTACCCCCAGTTGTCCAATTAGTGCCCGGTGAAACTCACTAAAGGTTCCATTTGTTAAGATAGGTGTACCATCTGGTCTAGGTTCGAAATCGAACTTCTTTGTACGAAAGCCAGCAATCGTAAGTGCAATATCATTGTTACCTTTTACAACCTTAACGACTCCATTGTCATCGTATACGCGAGACGATGCAGCAATGTTAGAAACTTTATTCACAATATCTGGATTGACAGTAATGCTCTCCGCACTAAATTCAGTATATCCATCCTTGAGTGTAAAGAATGGAAGTCCCGAAGCTGGGGGAGTGTCTAGTGTGTAACCCAATGCATGTAAGCCGTTTATGCCAGCAACAGTCGTATTAATATCTGCTAATAACGTACGATCCTCAATTGTACCTGTATAAAGTATTCCATTCAACGTCGTTCCTTCTGGTATTACCGCACCTTTGGTCAGCGTTACCTCAACATCACCTTGTGCAATAGCTCGGATCATAGAATCCAATTGAAATTGGTAACTTGATAAGTACTGGTCTCTAGATACGAGCATTCCGTGTACTTCTCCACTGTTCAAATCACCTGAGCTCATAGCCTGTACTATGTTAGATGCATCTAACACCTCTGTAATCTGACCACCATTTACTAACTCCACGTTACCCATTCTGATGTTATAGCCAGAACTACTCTCTGATACTGAGATATTAACAATACCCGATAGTTGATCTGCTAATAGGTCTCTCTGATCCCGTAGATCGTTGGCGTTATTACCTAAACCCTCAATTCGGAAAATCTCATGGTTAAGTTTAGAAATTTGATTAACAAAGGAATTGGCCTCTCTTAACTTCACTTCAATATTCTCTGTCAAATCGTTCGATAAATCACTTAGCTGTTTGGATGTATGATTGAATGAATCCGTTAATGCCAATGCGCCTTCCTTGAGAGCGGCGCGAGCTGTCAAATTCTCAGGTTCCTTGCTGAGCACTTGCCAGGTATTCCAGAAGTTCTCAATGACCTGACGAATACCCGTATCCGATGGCTCGTTCATAATCGCCTCGAGCTTTTCGAGTGTATCTTTACGAACAGTCCATTCTCCAAGCCCTTTGTTCTCATTATAATATTGATGATCCAGGAAGGTTTCCCGAATACGCTTAATGTAGTCGAACTCAACCCCAGTACCAATCTGACCCGCAGAGTTACTTCTCTGAATACCAGGCGCCTCCATGGGCTTAGAGTTCACCAAATTAACCACCTGTCGTGAATAACCAGCTGTGTTGGCATTTGCTATATTATGGCCTGTTGTCTGCAACGCGGTTTGCTGCGCAAACAAGGCTCGTTTAGATACTTCTAACCCGCTGAATGTTGATCTCATATTAGGGTGGCACTCCTTCTAGTTATAACATCTATCCCCGGGTATCGAACATTCGACGCTTGTCTGAATAGTTAGCCGTCGCCTGTGCAGGGTTCTGATAGGTAGCATCCTGCCCGGGATCACCCATATATAAATCCATCGAATGGTTAATGAAAGCTAATGACTGCTCGATCAGCTCTTGGTTCAGAGCGTTCGAATCCTTCAGCTGACCAATCGTCCTCATTAATGCTTGATGGGCATCTGTTAATCTGCGACGATCTTCAACGTTATACACCAGCTTTATGATATCAGTAACGGTGAATGATGGGTCGGGCTTCAGCCCAGAGTCCTTGAGAAAAGCTACAATCGCATTCCGCCACTCAGCCTCGGTCTCAGCAACCCGCTTCAGCAGCTTGGACTCCTGGCTTACGAATAACGCTAACTCATTCACCTGATTATTCACAAGAACCGTCTTCTTCAGCTGTCCCATATCCAATAGCTTCTGATGCAGAACATTAAGCTCCTCTAGCTTCTCAATTACAGCCTGAATTGGCATGTATATTCACCCGCCTCTATAACCTTTATATGGATACGCGCCTTAATTATTCAAATAGGGTAATAGCTTATCAACGATATGGTTAGCATCAACATTATAGGTTCCTGTAGAGACAGCTTCCTTCAATTGCTCGATCTTCTTCATCCGAACAGGGTCAACGGTCGCTGTTGCTTGATTCTCAAGAAGCTTCAAAGCTTCTTCAGAGATCTGGACTTGATCCTTCTTGCCCTTGCCTGTAACTGCGGTTGTATTACCCGATGGCGTATTATTACGGTATGGGTTAACCGATCCGATCCGATTTACATCATTAATTTTCATAAGAATCACTCACCTTTTAGATAATGGTACCTCTATACAGCAAAAGGAAACCGATATAATCTATTATCGGCTTCCCTTATGTCATTATGAATAGCTGATTACTATTTATCCAATGTTTTGTAAGTTTGTGCTTGTTTATTCCTCAATTCATCTTCCTTCTTAGCGCGATCCTGCTCTTTGGCTACATGAACGTCCTTCGCCAATCGCTTACGGCAATCGTCACACATCCCGCCTTCGCGAATGACCATTCCGCATATCTCACATGGATAAGCCATGTTAGGTGCGTTATACAAGGAAATCCGGCCTTCTTTAATAAACTTGGTTATCTGCTTGATGGATACCTTCGTCTCGTTACTTACATCATGAATTGTGGCACCCTTGTTCTCGCGAAGGTACTTCACGCAGGTTTCATATTCCAAATCAATATCCTTGACACAAGCTGGGCAGATGTCCTTAATACCCTTGGCGAATATCTTGCCGCATCTCGGACAATTCGCAATATTCAAACTCATCCTTATTTCCCCCTACCGATCGACCATGTGCTTGCTTATTATTTTACATGATTCGACTACCAGTAGACAAGAACAATAATTACTCACCTTGCCCAGGTTAGGCTGAACACCCGCGAGTTAGGAGCGCATTCTCTAATGATCCGCGCGCATTCATTCATCGTGCTCCCTGTGGTATATACATCATCGACAACAACGACTAGCTGGGATGGTTTATTATGAACCGTAGTGGATAACCAACTTATCCCTTCCTCATTCGGGGCGAATACCCCTCGGAGATCGCTGATTCGCTCTTCTCTGGTCTTGTAGCTCTGCTTGCCTGTATGTCTCGCACGATCTAATAACGGTGCAACCGGAATTCGGAATGATGAGCCTAACGCACGTGCGAATAGCTCCGCTTGATTGAAGCCCCTCTCCTCGAGTCGCTGCTTGCTGAGTGGTACATAGGTCACCACCGTAATATCCTTCGCTCTCCAAGCTTGATGTGCAAGAAACCGATGGAACAACGACTCGAACATCCCGGCAAAAAGTAGCTGCAACCGCTCATCCCCCCGATATTTAAATCGCCCCAGCCAATCCTTCATTGTATCATTATATTTCACAACGCTGAGATTCAACTCAAACCAAGTATCCTTCCTGCGACGGCAATCCGGGCAGCTCTCAAATCGCCCACAGACATCACATCGAATATCATCCGGTCTAATCCAGGGGATATGTTCGAAGCATACTCGACAGAGTGATAGCTCTCCTGAGGAGCTCGCTCTGGGTCCATAGCATACTAAGCAGCTATCGGCGTTAGGCGCGAGCAGGCTTCGGGTCGAGCTGATTAGCTTAGATATTAGAGAATGAAGCATGCGGATTAGCTCCTTTCCTTTCTAGTGGTACCCAAAGCGGGAATACCTCTGTTTAACTTCTAGGTCATCGTTGGTTAGTTGTATAATGTACAATAATTTCTCATGCTATGGTCGATTCCGAGGTGACTAATTGCAGATCGTACAACTAATCTGGAGGGAAAAGGACTAATTGCTTCGAAAGTATTGAATTAGTTGTATGTTCTGCAGTCACTACCTCGCAAACAGCTAAATTAACGAAATTAACTGTTGAAAATCAGACTGTCGAGAAAGCCAATT
>DFXU01000041.1 GCA_002383285.1 Caryophanales bacterium UBA4100 | reverse complement strand
AATTGAGGGGGGGTATGGAGAGCGTATGAGAACAATAGTGCTAACTGGCGGTGGTTCGGCAGGTCATGTTATTCCGAACATCGCACTCATACCTTCATTAATTCAAGCTGGCTGGGCTGTTGAGTATATAGGGTCGGTATCTGGAATTGAACGAGAGATTATTGAATCACTCGGTGATATTAAGTATCATCCAATATCTACGGGTAAGCTTCGAAGATACATTGATCTAAAGAATTTGAAGGACCCGTTCAAGGTGCTCCGTGGCGTCGCACAAAGCTTCCGATTGCTTCGAAAAATCAGACCCGATATCGTGTTCTCTAAGGGAGGGTTTGTATCGGTTCCCGTCATATTAGGTAGTCGGTTGAATCGTATCCCTGTTATCATTCATGAATCGGATATGACTCCCGGTCTCGCCAATCGTTTATCAATTCCATTCGCATCCAAGGTGTGTGTGACTTTCCCAGAGACGATTGATCGACTTCCTAAACATAAAGCAGCATATACAGGCTCACCAATACGAGCAGATATCGTACACGGTCAAGCTAGTAAGGGCAGGGAGCGCTGTGGATTCCACTCCCAGCTACCGATCTTACTGGTGATGGGCGGTAGTCTTGGATCACAAGCCATTAATCGCAAAGTCAGAGATAGCCTATCTGTTCTCTTGCAACGATTCCAAGTTGTACATATATGTGGGAAAGGTAATATTAACGACGAACTCAAAGCTACTACAGGCTATCAACAATTCGAATATGTGAATGAGGATCTTCCCGATATATTAGCAATGGTTGATGTTGTCGTATCACGCGCTGGTTCCAACTCCATATTCGAGTTCCTCGCACTGAAGAAGCCTATGCTGCTTATTCCATTGACTCTCCAGGCTAGTCGGGGTGATCAAATTATGAATGCGCAATCCTTTGAGAAGATGGGTTATTGTCGTGTATTATATGAAGAGGACGTATCTCAATCAGCTTTATATCAAGCAATCATAGATTTATATGAGGATCGAGCAACTTATATAACGAGAATGGAACAAAGTGTTACTACACAAAGTATTACCCGAATTATTCAGTTGATTGAGCAATATGCACGTAAGGAATAACGGATAAGATGCAGCACAGAGTTACTCACGAATATAGGCAGTTGTCACACTCCTATTCACATTTACATAACATACTCTATAGCTGTGACAGACTCCCTAACCCCCTGACGAGAAGGAGGATGGTCCATGCAACAGGTTATCACTGCACTCCGTAATGAGAATATTGGCCAAATACTGCCGAACGAACCACTAGGTCCTTATACGACTTGGAAAATAGGTGGCCCTGCTGATTATCTGTTGATACCTACAACAAAAGCTCAGCTGGTGCGTACGGTGAAGATTTTGTATGAGCATCAGGTGCCCTGGTTTAAGCTGGGCAAAGGCTCTAATGTCCTTGTTACGGATAAAGGCTACCGTGGAGTAGTCATCAAGCTTGGCAACGCACTAGAGACAATTCGGTTTGAGGATCATAGGGTTCATGTTGGAGCAGCTTACGGTATGATCAAGCTTGCTGTTATGACAGGGAAGCAAGGACTAACTGGGCTTGAATTTGCAGGAGGCATTCCTGGAACTGTTGGTGGAGCCGTCTATATGAACGCAGGTGCTCTTGGGAGTGATGTGTCACGCGTACTAAAATCGGCTGAAGTACTGCTGAATACAGGAGAATTAGTAACATTACGGGTCGATGAATTAGATTTTACTTACCGTCATTCCAAACTCCACGATCTTCAAGCTATCGTCACAGAGGCAACATTCGAGTTGGCTCATGGTGATCGTAGGGAAATTGCTGCGGCAATGGCAACTAACAAGGATCGCCGCTTGCGAACCCAGCCTCTGCAATTCGCGAGTGCGGGTAGTGTATTCCGCAATCCTGAAGGAAATTATGCTGCTAAATTAATCGAAGAAGCTGGGCTTAAGGGTTATGCTATTGGCGGAGCGGAAGTGTCGACTCAGCATGCTAATTTTATTATTAACAGTGGTCATGCATCAGCTCAAGACGTTCTCACCCTCATGGGTCATATTCAAGCATGCGTATACGAGCGGTTTGGTATGCAACTGATCCCAGAAGTAATGGTGGTGGGTGAACGGTAATACGGAGGCGAGACATTGGAGAAACTAGTTATCGAAGGCGGGAAACCTCTGTCAGGAACGATTCGCATACACGGAGCAAAGAATGCAGCATTGCCTATTCTTGCTGCCAGTATTATGGCAGAAGGCGTAATCATCATAGAGAATGTGCCTAAACTATTGGATATTGAAGTAATGCTACAAATACTAATTGCATTGGGTTGTAAGGCGGAGCACCATGGGGATCGAGTAATCTTAGACTCAACCGATATTCGCTCATCCCATATTCCAAGAGAATTAATGACATTGATGAGATCTTCAATATTCCTTATGGGACCATTGCTTGCAAGGACAGGGGAGGTCCAGGTGTACCAGCCTGGAGGCTGCGCAATCGGCACTCGAAGGATAGATCTTCATCTAAAAGGCTTGGAGGCGCTAGGGGCCGATATAGAAGAAAGAGATGGCATGATCATATGCCGAGCCGACCAGCTAATAGGCGCTGAGATTATGTTGGATTTCCCAAGCGTAGGTGCAACTGAGAATATTATGATGGCCGCAACAACTGCAGAGGGCACAACCTATATTTATAATGCTGCCAGGGAGCCCGAAATTGTTGACTTACAGAATATGCTTAATCGGATGGGAGCAAGCATAACCGGCGCGGGAACAGATACAATTATCGTCAACGGTGTAAAACATTTGTCTACTTGTCATTATCGTATAATCCCAGACCGTATTGTAGCAGGAACATTGCTGGTTGCTGCTGCAGCAACCAGAGGTCATATTATCATTAGGGATGTGAATCCAGCACACCTTACTGCTATCATTCATGTATTACGTAGATCCGGTGTTCAAATTACAATCGATAATGATATAATAAGCGTCAGTTGCAAAGAACGTCCTAAAGCCCTCGAACGTATTGTTACAGCTCCATATCCAGCCTTCCCAACAGATTTACAAGCGCAGATAATGGTATTCCTTGCATTATCCGATGGGATGAGTATTATTAAAGAAACTATCTTTGAGGGCCGATTTAAGCATATTGGAGAGCTATCCCGTATGGGTGCAGATATTACTCAGGATCTGAATTGTGCTTTCATTCGGGGTGTCCCACGTTTATATGGCAATACAGTGGAAGCAACCGATCTGCGAGCAGGGGCAGCTATTGTTATTGCAGGCCTTGCTGCTCAAGGAACTACGATTATTGAACAGGTTCATCATATTGATCGTGGCTATGAGCAGATTGATCAAATATTAAGTCATCTAGGCGCAACCATTCATAGATACTCACCCACGTCAATTGCAAAGGTATTGTAAGATTCACGGTTCTATCCCCTTTATCTCGGAGATGCGAGGGGATAGTTAAGCCGTCTTAATCCTAGAGAGGTGTAGCAGTGGCTAATCAACGAATCCCACGATTGACTGAACCAAAGAAGAAGAAAAGTCGCGGTAAGAAAGTGATTTTTCTTCTTTTGCTGTTCTTTATCGTGCTTTTAGCAGTTCTTTTTTTCAGATCTTCTATTAGTAAAATTGATAGTATAGAAATCAAAGGCTATCATTACACTGAACGTCAACAAGTTGGACAGGCGTTATCGATAGAGATAGGAGAATCCTTCTTCACTGCAAGCGCAGGGCAATTAGAGAAGCGGGTCATTAAGCTGACAAATATTGAAGATGTAACAGTTGTTAAACGTTTCCCCGGGAAAATTCAAGTTAAGGTCAAGGAATTTGGTGAGGTTGCTCATGTGATAGGCCTTGATGGTAAGATGAGCATCGTGCTATCCAACGGCAATATCGTTACCCCAATCAAAGGGAAGAGCATCAAGCTAATGCCCGTATTATCCGGTTGGGAGCAGCAGTTGGATAAACAGAGAACGTTGAGCATGCTATTAAGTGATATTCCACAAACCTTATTATCAGATATTTCACAGATTAAGCCAGATCCAACCGCTTCTTATCCCGATCGAATTCGACTCTATACCCGCTCTCACTTTGAGGTGATTACGACGATAGGATACCTTCCAGATAAGATTGATTTTATGCGAGCCATTATTGGTGAGAGAGAACCCGGCGAAATCATACTGCTAGAAGCAAACTCATATCGATCCTATGAAACTAAATTAAAGCCTGGGGGTACTGACTCCCAATCTAATGAGAATGAGAATTCAGAAGGATGAAATGGAGTATTATTCTAGCCACAGAGGGATGTGATTTATAAGATATTACATAGTTAGAATTGATTCCAGTTACCTATGAATTAACACTACTAAAAGATTTCATTTAGTGTTAAAATTATTAATGTGTATTTACGCCTTACTAGATATGAATTTCTATTCAAGCTAGTTTTTGTAAGAGATACAGCGTTCGACAATTGATGACAATTTCACAAAAAATAATGCATTAAAAAGAGGGAAACCTTAAATCATGTTGAATATGTACATATTAACTTTCATTAAAGAGGACACGGCTATGTCGTATTTCATCTGTAATGAAATGGGGGGTGCCACGGGTTGAGCGGCAATGACATCATTGTTAGTTTAGACATCGGTACATCCAAGGTCCGTGCCATCATTGGCGAAATCAATAATGGAGCCATCAATATTATNNCGAATGGTCGGTATTCAAATATCGGAAGTATACGTCGGTATTGCGGGTAATCATATTAGTCTGCAAGCTAGTCATGGCGTAGTAGCAGTATCGAATGAGGATCGAGAGATTGGTCATGACGATATTGAACGGGTTCTCCAAGCTGCGAAGGTAATTGCCTTACCTCCTGAAAGGGAGATAATCGGTATAGTTCCGAAGCAGTATTTGGTTGACGGTTTAGAAGGTATTCACGATCCTCGGGGAATGATTGGTGTTCGTTTGGAAGTAGAAGCGACAATCATTACAGGCGCCAAAACAGCTATCCATAATCTTGTCCGTTGTATTGAACGGGCTGAGTTACGATTGTCTGGACTTCTACTCATGTCTCTATCAGCTGGACATTTGGCGTTATCCAAAGATGAGAAGATGTTAGGAACTTGTCTAGTGGATATTGGGGCTGGGGCAACTACAATTTCTGTGTTCGAACAAGGAAATCTCATTGCAATCTCTACGTTGCCTATTGGCGGGGAGTTTATTACGAATGATATATCCATTGGTTTGCGTACACAATCGGAAATTGCCGAGAAGATTAAATTGAAATTTGGATGTGCAGTAGTTGAGGATGCAGGTGCGGACCAGGTGTTCAAGGTAACGAAGATCGGTAGTAATGCAGACAAGGAATACTCTCAGGTGGACCTGGCGAATATTATTGAGCCACGTGCAACTGAAATTTTCCAACTAATCCGTCAAGAAGTGAAGAAGCTAGGTTTCACAGAGCTTCCAGGTGGTTATGTATTAACTGGAGGTACAGTGATTATGCCAGGTGTCATCACGATTGCCCAGAATGAACTCCAATCGTCTGTTAGAATTGCTGTCCCGGATTTTATCGGAGTTAGAGACCCATCATATACAGCTGGGGTAGGAATTATTCATTATGTGGCGAAGCATATGCGAATCCGCTCTGCAGGTTACAGCAAGAAGCCAAGCAATAAGAAATTGTCTTCCGATAAGGGTAAGCAAAGCATGCTCGAGAAATTCAAAAATTGGTTTAGTGAATTTATTTAAGAGTCTGGACCGCCGTTAGTACGGGAAGATCTCTAAAAGAGTCTGGACCGCCGTTAGTGCGGGAAGATCTCAAAATAGCATATATTCGTGCAGTAGGGAGGACAATGCCTGTTATGTTAGAATTTGATGTAGATATGGAACAAATGGCCAAAATTAAAGTAATTGGTGTCGGCGGTGGCGGAAGTAATGCTGTCAATCGTATGATCGAATTTGGTCTTAAGAATGTAGAATTCATCACTGTGAATACAGATGCACAAGCGCTTCACATGGCGCGTTCAGAGCAGAAGCTACAGATTGGCGAGAAGCTAACTAGAGGACTTGGCGCGGGCGCTAACCCAGATGTGGGTAAGAAGGCTGCTGAGGAATCTCGCGAGGTAATCAATAACACACTAACGAATGCCGACATGGTATTCGTTACTGCTGGAATGGGTGGGGGAACGGGAACAGGTGCTGCAGCGGTTATAGCTGAGATTGCTAGGGAATGCGGCGCTCTCACAGTTGGTGTAGTCACTCGTCCGTTTACCTTCGAGGGCCGCAAGCGCGCACTTCAAGCAGAACAAGGTATTGCCTCACTGAAAGAGAAGGTAGATACTCTAATAGTTATTCCTAATGATCGATTGTTAGAAATTGTTGATAAGAAGACACCTATGATTGAAGCGTTCCACGAGGCTGATAATGTATTACGTCAAGCAGTACAAGGTATATCTGATTTAATCGCAGTGCCTGGTTTAATTAACTTGGACTTTGCAGATGTGAAGACGATTATGACTGAGCGGGGCTCTGCATTAATGGGAATCGGAGTAGCCTCTGGCGAGAACCGTGCTGCCGAAGCAGCTAAGAAAGCGATTATGAGTCCTTTATTAGAAACATCTATTGAAGGTGCTCGTGGTGTTATTATGAATATTACCGGTGGTGCTAACTTAAGTCTTTATGAAGTTAACGAAGCCGCGGAAATTGTTATCGCAGCTTCCGACCCAGACGTGAATATGATATTCGGAGCTATTATTGATGAGGAAATGAAGGATGACATTAAGGTAACGGTCATAGCAACAGGGTTCGAGCACAAAGCTTATATCCCTCAGGATCGGCGACCAGCTACTAATCACTCACATCATACGATTCATCAGGGTCAAAGAGAGGCACAGCCATCTGAATCCAGTGAGACTAAATCCGTACCA
>DFXU01000075.1 GCA_002383285.1 Caryophanales bacterium UBA4100 | reverse complement strand
TGATGGATGAGGATATTCAACATTGATTTGCCCATGCTTGCCCTGAATATATTTCGGAATGAATTCCATCGGCCCTGGTCGATATAAGGCCAATACGGATATGATATCTTCGAATCCAGTTGGCTTAAGATCCTTAAGAACTCGTCGCATACCCGTAGATTCCAATTGGAAAATCCCAGTAGTATCCCCTTTGCCGAGCATAATATAAGTATCTGCATCATCGTCCTGCAACTGATCGAGATCAAGCTTGAAGCCATATCTTTCTTTAATCCAATACAATGACCGTTCGATAATAGACAAAGTCCGCAAACCGAGGAAGTCCATCTTCAGTAGTCCAATCTGCTCCAGATACTCCATTGAATATTGTGTCAATGCTGTCTGCTCCGTACCCTCCTGGAGAGGTACATAATGCATCAATGGTTCACGCGAGATCACGACGCCCGCAGCATGTGTGGAAGCATGTCTAGGCATACCTTCAACACGACGAGCCATATCTATAAGCTCTGTCACCTTAGGCTGACGATCATATAATTGCTTCAGCTCTGAGCTGTGTCGCATCGCAGCATCAATCGTTATCCCTGGTAAATTCGGAATGATCTTCGCAGCTTTATCCACTTCACTGTAGGGTACGTTCATAACACGACCCACATCACGAACTGCTCCACGTGCGGCTAAGGTTCCAAAGGTGATAATCTGCGCTACATGCTGTGAGCCGTACTTCTTCACAACATAATCGATAACTTCATCACGACGCTCGTCATTAAAGTCAATATCGATATCAGGCATACTTATGCGCTCTGGATTCAGGAAGCGCTCGAAGAGGAGACGATACCGAATTGGATCAACGCTTGTTATGTTCAGTACATAAGCCACCAAACTACCTGCGGATGATCCACGTCCCGGACCTGTCATAATTCCTTGCTGGTGTGCATACCGAATGAAATCCCAGACGATGAGAAAGTAATCGGAGAACCCCATCTTCTCAATAACGCCTAATTCATAATCCAGCCTCTTCTGAATACTTCGTTTCTCGTGCTTCTGTTGCCAAGCTGATGTTGAGGCGTAGCGATTATCTAAACCCTGTACACATAACTCACGTAGATACTGTGCTGCATCCATCTCAGCTGGAATAGGCTCGAATCTAGGGAGAATCGCTTGTCCGAATTGGAGCTTCAGCTCACACTTCTCGGCAATGAGTAAGGTGTTACTAACTGCTTCTGAAGCTTGTGCAAATAAGTGTGCCATCTCAGTTGGAGTTTTCATATATAACTGATCGGTATGGAAAATCAAACGATCAGGATCATCTAGCGTCTTTCCTGTTCCAATACAAACCAGAACATCCTGCACCGCTTGATCCGCTTGATGAATATAGTGAACGTCATTCGTAGCAACAAGCGGAATATCGAGCTCTCGAGCGACTTGAATCAGCTCTGGCATAATCCGTCGCTGATCGATAAGCCCATGATCTTGAAGCTCGATGTAATAATCATCACCGAAAAGCTGTTTGTATCTAGAGGCAGTAGTTCGTGCAGCCTCCGGTTTACCCTTAAGCAGGAGCTGTGGCACCTCACCACCCAAACAAGAGCTGAGACAGACTAAGCCCTCTGCATGCTGAGACAGCAGCTGAAAATCGATTCTCGGTTTATAATGAAAGCCCTCAAGCTGAGCCATTGAGGTTAAGTGCATCAGATTGCGATAACCGACTTCATTCTTACAGAGTAGAATCAGATGATAGTTCGGATGCTCGGTTCTGGCTAACTTATCTTTCATAGACCCCGCTGTAATATATACCTCGCACCCAATAATTGGCTTTATTCCTTGTTCCATGCATGCCTTATAGAAAGCAATGACCCCGTACATCACACCATGATCAGTAAGAGCCAGGGCAGACATACCCAGCTCTTTGGCATGACGAGCTAGCTCCTCAATACGAGCAGCCCCGTCCAACAAACTATATTCACTATGTACGTGCAGATGTACAAATCCGCTCATGGTCACTCGACCTTCCTATCAATCTCACTTCATATTTGAATGGCCTTCGAATTTTATCTTATTTTATCATAATGATTGTCCATATTCCCATATATATAAGTTATGAACGAAATATGAGAGGGACGATTATGAATGGCTCAATTATTATCGAAGATGTCACAGGATTTNNCTCCATCAGTGAGTATGCTTAATATGGTTGCAACGGTCAAAATATGGGCGGTTGTAGTTGCAATAGGCGGGACAATTGATCCATTCCGAGTGATTGAGAGCAACTTTATGTATGGTCAAATATCTCCAGCTGTAAAGCAAATCGCCCAAATACTGAGCGCATTCCTCGGTGCACACTTAGGTACAGAGCTCATTCGTTGGATCTGTAGCGGAGGTGCAGAAGGGTGAAGGTTCCAACACGAGCATGGTTCAACCCATACATGCGAGCGATCGGATTAATTGCAGCCGGCATGGTCATTGGCAGCGCACTATTCATGTCGATCTATCAACACAATTTTAGTATTCTCTATGAGGATAACCAGAGATTAAGGACCGAGAACGAAGAGATACACAAGGAACTGGAGCCTCTTATCCAAAAAAAAAATAACAAGATTACCATTAGGCAGATCAGAATCCATATTCAATCTAACGCTGCTGACAATCCACTAGAGGAGGCAGCCGTATCCGAGCTTCGTCGAGGGCTGCAGCGAGATCTGGAGCTATTGAGGGGGCTTTCTATTGACTCCATAATCGATTCTTTAACGGTTGCAAAGGGAATTATTAAGCGAAAGGTGTATCGTCTCTCTGGAGAAAAGGAATACACCTTGGATATTCCTATGATCATTATTAAGAACAGTGAGCTAACGATATGGGTGGAGGCACATCCCTATATACGCAATGAATAACACGAGCTTACGAATCCTAAGAAATGATTTAATCTTTGGATATTCATTCTTATTTGGTATACTACACATTATATGATTTATATAGTTCGGTGTTAATAGCTTGATATAGGAAAAGAGGACACAAAATGCTCGAATCATTACAGTACATACACAATCTATGTTTCATCATAACCTTAGGTTTCTCTATTTATTATAGCGTGAAGTATCGTAGAGAAAGAAAACCCGATCACAAGGGTTTATTGCAGGCTAAACAGAATATGAGCATGGGTATAATGCTTACACTTCTATCGCTTTATCCATTACTTCTCATATCCGGTTCATCTGCAGGGGTAGTGATCGGTGCTATGTTCTTATTAATAGGTTTATTCAATCTATTCGCTGGGATTCGCAATCGCACGATTTATCGAGCACGCTTAACTAAGACTGATCAATAAGCTGTGCAGTCATCATCGCCTTGGCAATGAGATGGTCCTGATGGATGATCGAAACCTCAACCTTACCAAACTTACGACTTATTTCAATAATCTTAGGTTTAATGTCTATCTCCGTCTCAATTTGGAGTGGTCGCATGAAGTAGATCGACATATTCTCTAGTACCAAATCACCCTTCTTATGACATTGAATTGCGCGGAATGCGGCCTTCGTCATCAATGTGGTAAGCACTCCTTCAGACACAGTTCCTAACGGACTTGTCATCTGTGGAGTAATCATTCCTCTGAATGTTAATTCGCCCTGCTCATCCTTCACCTCTTCAAAGCCGTTCCAGATTAATTCTTCAATTGTCTCACCCATCTGTGGTTGCTTCTGAACGAGCTGCATCGCTTTCAGCACATCCTGGCGCCCAATAACTCCGACCAGCTTACGATTGATATCGATAACCGGTAATAGCTCAATACCCTCCCAAACCATCATATGGGCAGCCGTTGCTATGGATGTTCTAGCNNCTCGTCTGATTGAGTTCCGCCCCAACCACATCCTTCGAGGTTATCATACCTACCAGTCGATTCCACTCATCTACAATCGGATATCTTGTGTGCCCTGTCTCTTCTAGTAAGTATTGCCACTCCTCCACGGTATTCGTTGTCCTTAGAACAATCGGCTTCTGCTTCGCGAGCAGAATATCCTCGACCAGCATAATCTTCTTCTTGATCAAACTGTCATAAATCGCTCGATTGATCATCGAAGCCACGGAGAAGGTGTCATATCCACAAGAGATGATGGGTAGATTTAATTGATCCGCAAGCTTCTTGATCTGTGCGGTTGTATCAAACCCGCCCGTTATAAGNNGCTTGCTCCAATGCCGCTGTATGTGCCTCGTAACGATTCCCAACAATCAATAAGCTTCCTGGCTCGATATACCGCTTCATAGCATCTTGCTCCATCGCGCCAATGACAAATTTATTCAATGGCATGTCGAGTCCCAGAGCGCCACCTAGAACCGCACCATCCACAATCTGAACAATTTCTCCGAATGTCAGCTTATGAATATTAACCCTTAGCTTCTTCTCTACTCGAACCGTACCAATTCGTTCTCTTGTACTGACTAGACCCTGATTTTCTGCTTCTTTAATTGCTCTATATGCTGTACCCTCACTAACCTCAACCTCTCTTGCAATTTTTCGTACAGAAATTTTGGTTCCTACCTTCAATTGATCGATATGTTGAATGATCTGTTCATGCTTTGTCCTACTTTCCTGCAGCCAGCTCCGTCCCTCATCCTTAACCACTCTGTTACACCCCGCATCACTTTATCTGTATTCATCTGTTATATACATATTATAAATGGACATTCGACTTGAAACAACCATATATATAGGCTTTTCAATTCCTATTAATCCGTGTAAAGTAGCAACATGTAGTACAAACATCTCTACTAAGGAGTTTGAACATGCCATTTCTATTATTTGTAGTATTCTCAGTGATCGAAATAGTGGCAGTTTTCTATCTCTGCTGCTCATTATTTCGGTTCAAGGCCAAGGCCTATTTAACCAAGTTTATGGTTGTAGAAATTTTTATTATTTCGGGAAATTACCTCATTAGGCAAGAAGAGGCATATGCTGGATTAGCCTCTCTCTTCTCCTTAATCATGTTCATTCTATTCCTAAAAATATTCCTGGAGGAGGTATCCTTGTTCTGGGCAGCTATTATGGGGATTGTCAGCTTCACAATCTTGGCAATTATTCAGGGTCTATACATTCTAATTCTAATTAATACAACTAGCTTCATTTCACTGGAGGAAATTCAGAGTAATACATTGGACTCTTATTTCGTTCAATTTACATTCGCGCTAATGATTATTCTACCCGCACATTATCTGTACAAGCGAGGGTTTGGATTTACATTTAATGTTGATCGATTTAAGCTTGCCGGGGAGAATATTGTTATGATATTTATTTTATTCGCTATCCTTATTACAGTTGGTATTATTTTCTTCACCAATAATTTACTGCTAAATTCAGTCCTATTATTCTTCCCATTAATCTATTTAGTTTACTTCGCAATCAGAAAACAGAAAAAAGATGTAAGCAACACATCTTTCTTGGAGTGAGTCGCATGCAAATTCCTGTAACTAGAGACAAGGATAATCAAACAGACATTATCATGCTTGATCTAAACGATGTGGTGTACATGCATATGGAGGATCGAACTGTCGTTTATCATACCAATCAGGATCAATTCTATCATCTTATGCCTTCCCTGACTGTCTTATCCCGACATGCTCAGAAGCTTGGCTTTGAGAAGCTAGATCGAATTAATCTTGTCAATTTACACAAAATCGAACATTTTGACGATAAATTGAATATTGTATATTTTCAGCAAGAGGAAAAAATCACAAAAAAAAGCAAGTCAGCAACAGTCGCTTTCTCGCATAAAGAAAAATTAAAGGATTACTTGTTAAGAAAAAAACAATGACCAACAAATTACATTGGCTTATAGGGCCGTTGCTCACGATCTACTCTTAACACAATTCTGAGGTGTGCAGCGATAATGAGTAAAGCCATGGATATCCAGATCACTCCAAAAATTGTTGGTAGAGATAATCCTTCTCCAACCTTCAGCCGCGGTAATGCATATAATAACATCCCTATAGCACAGACTAAGTAAAACATACTATTCCTCATAAACAATACACTCCTCTATGATTCAGATAATTCAAGTATATGAGCTAGATGGCTTGATTATGTGAGCATCATGTCCTTATCCGAGCCACCTAAGCAGCATGACCTGGACCAAACCAATCATTCCCCCCAGCAGCACCCCAAGCCATGTAATTGCCCGAAACTCACGTCCAGATACACTAAGGATGATCTTCTCTAGACGTTCAATTGGGAATAGCCTCACTTGAGCTTCTACCAGCTGATCCAGCTGTATGGCCCGGAATATGCGCTCCACATTGTGCTCAAGCATGTTCAGTACAGTGCGAACTACAATAGGCAGCCTAGCTTCGATCCATTCCATATGCTTACTTAACAATTCATCTGTACGAATACATAATAGTTGTTCCGTCCACTTCTCCCACTTCAATAAGCCCGAGACCCAATTTCCTGCATCTGAATCATTCAACACACTCGTGATTTCCTGCAGCGACATATCCTCTGCATGTTTCATCTGCTTCACGACAAACTCCGTTAGTGAGCTTCGTATCGTCTCGGAGTCCAGTGCCTCAATAAGCGAATGGCGTACCTTAGCTGCAATCTTCTCCTCGTCCAAGAACATAACGGCTAATGCACCCAGGAATCCCCCAGCTTGATCGATTAATTGTTTCGTCATATTACGTATTAAACGATCTCCACTCTCAGTGGATAATTGTTGTCGAATAGCATCGACCATATATTGAACACCTCTAAGTGCGAATACATCCCTTCGTTGTTCCGTCCAATCCGGCAGTAATGAGCCTAACCGAATTTGGGACCAGCCCTTATCAAACCATAACCACTCTACTCCACGTATAGACGTTTCATTCAGCAGCTTAATGAGATTTATCTTCATCACGGCCCAGCGCTCTTCAGACCATAATCGCTTGCATAAATCCTCAATGGACTCTTCCCTTGCAGCTAGTCTATGCACACTTAAGGATAATTTAGCTCTAATTGATTCTCGAAACTCATCCCTGCGTAGCAGTTGAGATATACCATCTGACGTGACCAAATATTCGGACACGACACGACCAAGCGAACCGGCAATCTCTTCTCTACGCTTAGGAATCAATCCCGGTGTGAATGGAACTCGTCTGCCGAATAGATACCAGGCAACACGAGGATGGAACAGCATCTTGATTGCCAGATGATTTGTTAATCCGCCTATAAATGCGGCTACGAATACACTGACTGTAATTAATATATAAATATTCATTTACTTGGTCACCTGTCCTTTTTGTTATGTATCCCTCACCAAGGGAAATATGTCCTCATATGATGTCATTAGCTAGCCTTACATCCCATGCAGAAGGGAAGGATTACGAACTCATGTCCAAAACCAAAGTGGTTGTTCGAACGCATCCCGGTATTCATGCGTCTTCTGAACAAACCATCCTATTGAGTGAGTCCATCGTCAGGCGTTGGAGGATCCCTACCGATCGATCCATTCAGCTACGTTGTGGATCATTAAAATTGAAGGTTAGAGTAACGGCGACTTCAACTCGAAACGAGCTTCGAATCTCCTATCAGCTAGCCCATCAATGTGGAATCGGTACGCAGCCTATAACCCTACGACTGGCCTTCCAGGCTGCTTCTCAAACCATCCGTATTGGTCCAATTATCGGAGTCATGCTTAACCGAGTGACGAATACACCGGGACGTCGATTCGGAATCATTACTGCGTTCTGTCGTGAATTGACAGATGCTTGTAGGCATGCAGGAGCCCTTGTCTATTTTTTCACACCTGATGACATTCGGTCAAGCCAGAGTACAATAGAAGGTTGGGTCATGGGGCCACCTGAATACCACGGAAGCTTTCCGATTCCAGATGTTATCTATAACCGCCTTCCTTCTCGTAAGCTAGACAATGAACCAAGCTTGCAGCAATTTCTCAAATCAGCAAAGACGCATTGGCACACGAGTATCTTTAATGAGAAGTACTTGGACAAAACGGAGGTATTCCAAGCGCTCCGCCACCATTTGGGGTCAACACGATATTTGCCAGAATCCCATGCATGTCAGAGCGCCAATCAACTAAAAATGATGTGTACGAAGTATCGTGTTGTATTCTTGAAACCCATAACAGGAAGCTTAGGTAAAGGCATCCTGCGCATTTCAAAAACCCGTTCTGGCTACCAGATATCATCTTCATCGGTCGTGGGTATATCCAAAAAAGAATACGCAAGCTTGAATGCCCTAGTTACAGCAATATCAGGTAAGTTGAGAGCGGGAAAATATCAAATCCAGCAGGGACTAAACCTCATTGAGGTCGGTGGTAGACCCGTTGACTTCCGCGCACTAGTTCAGAAGAATATAACCAACCGGTGGAAGGTTACTTCTATTGTTGCCCGTACTGCTGGAAACAACCGTTTTGTGTCTAACGTCGCGCAAGGAGGTACGGTCAGCACCGTCGGACAGACGGTCAATAAGTCCAATATGAACGGGAATAAGAAGGGAGCTTCGACCCGTCTTCAGAAGGCTGCGCTCACGATTGCTAGAGGAATTGATACGAAAATCCCCTTTCACTTCGGAGAGCTTGGAATTGATCTTGCCCTAGATCAAGATGGTCGCGTTTGGCTGCTTGAGGTCAATTCAAAGCCATCTAAGAATGATAGTAGTATTCTAACCGATAGCGCCATCCGCCCTTCCGTCAAGCAGGTTGTACAATACGCTAGATATTTGGCGCGTCTCTAGAACGTTGTTAGCACTATGATATATACCCGAACTCGAAAAGGGCGATTAGGCATTCTGGTGACGGAGAAGAGTCGAACCCCCCCATTCTTGGAACAAAAGTTTTATCAATATTTATGTGCATTCGGTGACAGGTGCGGGCTGCAGGTGTATGTATTCACACCTGGCCATATTCATTGGGCATCAGGTAGAGTGACTGGATATTCCTATAGCCATCTTACAAGGAGATGGAATAAATCGCTATTCCCTCTACCTGATTTGATTTATGATCGCTGCTTTTTTAGCAACAAAAAAGAATATCTCACTTACCGCGTGCAAATGCATTTATTAAGAAAACGTAGGTCGATCCGTTTCCTTGGTCATGGCCTAAAGGGCAAATGGCAGGTTACTGAATTATTGTCCAATGATCATCAAATTACACCCTACTTACCACATACCGAGAAGGTTTTAGGCAGTGCTACCATCAAGCGTTGGTTTGATGAGTATGGTGAACTATTCCTCAAGCCGCAAGGTGGTAGTCAGGGACGTAATGTCGTATATATCCGCGAGCAAATCGACAGTACTAATCGCTATTATGCCAAAGGTAGAGATGCCAAAAATCGATTGTTCGAATGCTGTTTCAGCGAGTTCGAGCGCCTCTATAAATGGTTATGTTTATTCATGAACGGTCGCTCATACGTCATTCAACAATATTTAGTACTAACTACGGACATCGGTGAACCATTTGATATCCGATCCTTTATCCAGAAGGATCGAAGAGGCCGTTGGCAGCTTATAGGGAATGTAGTCAGAAAGGGAAAACCCGATAGCCTAACCTCTAACATACACGGAGGTGGAATTGCTGAGCCACTAGAGCCCTTCTTAAAGCAGCACTTTGTCAATAAAGCCACACTGATTCAACAGGATATTCAGAGTATCTCGATGCAAATCGCATCGACTCTAGAGCGTTATCATGGCTCATTAGTTGAGCTTGGCATCGATCTGGGAGTTGACCAATCTGGTCAACTATGGTTGCTTGAAGTTAACTCAAAGCCGGGTAGAACAGTGTTCAAACAGATTGGTGATCAATCAGCAAGGAGACTAGCCGTAAGAAATCCGATTTACTATGCGCGTTATCTATGGGATCGGCAATTAGGAGGGTAACTTGATGAGTTTAACTTCTTGTAATATCCGCTTCACGAATAAACCAGAGAAGGTCATATATGCTTCCGCCACCTTGCTGAAACTGTTAAAGCTTAAGAATAGGAAGAAAGTGATTATACGACTCGGTCAGACGAGCGTCACCACCTCGATCCGTACAATTAAGGGGAAGGGAAAGAGCTTGATCTTATCAACTAGTATAAGAGCACTCTTAAAGCCTCCACGCGAAGGTATGTGCTACATTCAAAGTGATGAAGACAATGAGCTGCGAATTGGTCCTCTTATGGGAGTACTCTCATCTTCCCGACGAGGCTCATCACAACCATTCGGTAGTCGTTCCGGATTAATTCGCCAGCTTCTTCAGCAAGGTAAGAATAAAGCGTTCTACTTCGCCTTTGGTCCTAGCGATATTAATTGGCAGAAGGAAACCGTTGTAGGATACTTTCTTGGCACTGGTGGTGGTTGGGTTCGCAGAACAGTCCCGCTACCTGATGTAGTATATAACCGATCACCAAGCCGCAAGGTTGAGAAGACAGCCGCAATGGAGCAATTCAAAGAACGATTCGTTCGTCGACAAATCCCTCTATTTAATTGGAGCTTCTTCGATAAGTGGGACGTATATCGACTACTCGAGGATGAACCTGCTTCCAAGTTCGTTCCAGAATCCGCTTATAATCCGAGTGGATTAAGAATCAAGGAGCTATTGGAGAAGCATCAATTTGTTTACCTCAAGCCTACGGGCGGAAGCTTGGGTAATGGCATTTATCGCTTAACCTATCATCCGAAAAAAGGCTACTTCTGCCGGTATCGTTATAATGGACGTAATGTGCTTTTGCGATTTAATCGTTTCTCCCAACTATTGAAACGCCTGAACTACGGTGGTCGCATGAAAAATTACGTCGTACAGCAAGGGATTCGATTAATTGAATTGGAGCGTTGTCCCATCGATTTTCGCTTCCATATGAATAAGAACGGTAATAACGAATGGGTCGTTGCAGGTATTGGTGCAAAGAAATCAGGTCGCGGCAGTGTAACTACCCATATCAAGAATGGGGGCAAGTTAATGACCCCTGAGGTCGCACTAAACCGCATATATGGCTCAACTACAAAAGCTGAGGATATTCTATCAAAAGCCAAACAAGCTTCTATTCAATTAGCCGAAGCGATAGAGCGTAACCATCCACATCGGATAGGTGAGCTTGGATTTGATATCGGCATCGATCAGAAAGATCATATCTGGATGTTCGAAGCAAACTCTAAACCTGGGCGGTCTATCTTTCACCATCCCTCTCTAAGGTCAGAAGGTGCAGCAACGCTCAAGCATATATTCGATTATTCCATGTACCTGAGTCGCTTCCGTCCAGGGAGGGAGGAATCATGATCTCAGGTATATCGGACAATGAACAGCATTCTGTCGTGATGGCCATATTGACTATGGACGATGCAGATAAAGGCTTTCGGGGAAATCGAAGTAATTTTATCGATATTATAGAGGCTGGCAGACAAGCGAGGGTTCAGGTATATGTCACAACCACTAATCAATTGAAGCTCCATGCCAAGAGAATTATTGGATACACGTATAATAAAGATAGCAGATTATGGGATCGTAGAAGCTTCAGACTTCCTGATGTAGTTTACAATCGTATACCCTTCCGAGAGGACGAGTGGATACCTGAGGTGCAGCACAAGATCAACGAGTGTATGAATCATCCTCATATTCGTTTGTTCAACAACAGCTTCTTTAATAAATGGACGTTGTTCAAATGGTTATCCAAGAGTAAGCATACACGACGCTACGTTCCAATCACACGCAAATATAGGGATGAAATATACTTGAGCTCCTTGCTTAGAAAGTTCTCATTCCTGTATCTAAAGCCCGAAAAGGGTAAAGCGGGAATGGGAATTATGAGAATACGTCGAATACCCAATCGCAAATTGCGATATTCTATTGATGTTCAAGAAAAGACTGGGAATCATGTATATCGTTATGCGACGATTTCTCAGTTAAAAGAAAAGATCAGAGAATATACTGAGCATGAGGATTATATCGTTCAACAGGGCATCCAGCTAGCGCTTCTATATAAACGTCCGTTCGATCTAAGAGTGCTCGTTCAGAAGAATAGAAGAGGGCAATGGTCCATCTCCGGTATAGGTGCACGGCTTGCTGGGGAGATGAGTATTACTACACATGTACCAAGAGGGGGGTCTATCGAAGATCCCCGGAGATTGCTTGTGGCAAGCTTTAACCCAACAAAAGCAAGACGCATTATGGGAGGTGTGAAGCGAAGTGCAATTGTCATCGCCAAACAAATTGAACGAGGATCTGAAACTGAATTGGGGGAGCTCTCTCTAGATTTGGGTGTTGATAAATATGCAAAATTGTGGTTTTTTGAAGCAAATTCCAAGCCCATGAAATTTGATGAACCGCACATCCGCAAGAAGTCGCTAGTACAGCTCATGCATTATTGTAACTTCCTGGTGAAGAAACGGGCGGGAGGAAAAGCGAAAACTTAATCAGAAGCAGGTGAACCTTCATTGCCTTTATTCAGCCTGGGTGTGCTCGCCGTATATAGGAGTAGTAAGCAGGTTTTAGAGGAGCGTTCTTTCTTTAAACAATTAATCATCGCTGGTAAAAGCCTAGATGTCGATGTGTATATATTCACACCTAATCAGGTAGATGAACGAAATAATCGAATTTATGCGCATTCCTACGACCCCTCACATGGTCAATGGACACGCAAGTGGATACCCTATCCCGATTTATTCTACGACCGTACTCGGTATCAATCAGATGCGCATTATAAAGAGGTAACACAATTCAAGAAGCGAAACCCTAATCTTCGATTTATCAGCGTTCCACTTACCAACAAGTGGAATCTGCATCAAGTGCTCGTTCGTAAACCAAGTATGAAGTCCTTCCTACCCTCCACCAAGCTGTACCTTCGATTTAATGATTTGCGACAGGAGCTATTGCAGCACGGATTGGTTTTCCTAAAGCCTATTAATGGTACCGGTGGACGGGGGATATTAAGAATTCAACGATTGTTGAATGGCAATTATGCCATTCAAGGAAGGACGCAGAGCAGGCGAATCATAGCTGAGCAACGTGTCAATATGCCTAAGCTTCGTGCGATGATCATACAAATGAAGGCAAGCAAGCGTTTCATCATACAACAAGGAATAGATTTGCGTCTTACGACGGGTAATGTTCATGATTACCGATTATTAATCCAGAAGAATGGTAGTGGGAAGTGGGAGATGACCGGGTGTGTCGGAAGGATCGGTGCCCTAAGAAGCGTCACCTCCAACCTGCATGGCGGGGGAAGAGCGATGCCCATGCTGAAGTTATTAAAAATCTGGTTTAAGAATGAGAAGCAAGCAACTACTGTCGCAAAGGATATGGAGCGGTTTAGTTATCAGCTTGTCGAAACGCTAGAGAGTAGCTATGGACGTTTATGTGAGCTCGCCTTAGATATTGCCATAGATCATTCTGGTCGTGTCTGGCTGCTTGAGGTCAACACGAAACCAGCTCGAGAAATATTCGCACGGGTAGGTGATCAATCCACTTATCGTAAGGCGGTCCGTCGACCAATTGAATTTGCCAAGTGGATTTATCAATCAAACTAAATCAGATGTATCATAATTTTTTTTGAAAAATCAACCCTCATCTATTATGTCGAGAGGGTTGATTTTCATTTACATGTGCTATTCATATTTATAATCCATGTTCGTGTATACCCGATGATCACGAGCGAAAACTTCAGGATTTGGATCGAAATATTCATGACCTAGCACTCTAATGAATTGATTATTATCCCCAATGTATCCCGCATTCCAGGTTGGGTCGTGTGTAATCCACCGTTCATCAACGAATACCTCATTCCACGCATGATTCGGGTTGTCTAGATCCACACTTGCCCAGCTCTCACCGGATTGGATATCAATCACAGTACCGACAATTACCCTTGCCCTAATTCCTACGGCACGATGAAGAGCGACATTCAGCCGAGCATATCCATCACAGTCGGTTAGCCTGCTTCGCAATGTCTCTAAGGCTGTATCCACTCTGTCACCACCTGACAAGAAGGTAGCTGCATCGTAATCAATATTCCCAGCAACCCAATCATGGATCTTACGAGACTTCTGCTGATCTGAGGTCAATCCCTGTGTAATCTGCTGTGCTAGAGCGATAATATCAGGATGTTCACTCTCAACCATCTCGGAAGGAACCAAATCCGGATCACGTGGATCATTGTTCGTTATCTGATAAGTGTTCATGATGTATAGTTCCTCGAACATAACATTGTTGATATGTTCAACTGTCCTATAAATCTCCATCTTATATGTGCCTTGACCTAAGGTAAGATAAATATCCTTATCCACGATTTGGTCAACAGGCGCGAAGAATATTTTTTTGATCTCTTTTGTCAACTCATTCTCTATGAGCAGTAGAATTGTTCGATCCTCCTCTAATAATTCTCCATAAAGTCTTAATTGGCTATTATCAGTATGGGTTGAAGATAGATGCAGACCACTATTCCCATAGTTAACAACTGAGAAGGTTGCGTTGTAAGTGAACAGCTTTTCATCTTCTTTTTCATTAAACTTTGTTTGATAAACTACAATCTGATAAGTACCTGTTCCATTAGGTAGATAGAGCTCTGTTTGCACATACCCATCCTCGGGTTGAGCATATGCTGTTGTGAATGAATCTTCGTCACCCTCAGAATAGATATCAAACCTCATCCACTTCATATCATTCGGTGTTCGCCCTTGAATCGTTGAATAATTATTCGTGGTTGTTGCTTTATCTGGACTAACACGATATAGATGAATTATTCTTCCTACATTATCCCACTGTACATAACTGCCTGCAGCTTCACTAACGAAGCGAAGCGGTACCATGGTTCTCTCATTTACGATCTTCGGAGTAAGTAATAATTGTTGCTCCACACCATTCACAATGGCAATTGAGCTACCTAACTGCAGTTGTACCGATAAGCCTTCCTTATACCCAAGGATCGTCCTGGTTTTGGGGTTCCAGGTTATCTCGAGACCAAGCTTCTCGAATATAGGACGAAATTCAACTAATGTTGTTCCATCCTCTAGGATAGGCTCTATGTTGAATTGGATCGCTTCATTATTGTAATATACAGGAATTGGTTTCTCTGTAGCCTCTTCCGCTTCCGTAAAAGCTGGAAAGAAGAGCATGAGAAATAAGGAAGTGAATAATAGCAACCCTAAACGAAGGGAACGATGCAGGTCATAATAAGTTCTTAGTGATTTAATGATATTCATCCCCTTTTTACTGTCACAGCGCTTATTGAGCATGATGGATAGAAAAAGCTCTAGCATCAAATTCGACATATGGGGATGGAATTCCTTTTTATAATCATATTGGGATGAGAAATATCAAATTGGTTACTCTAACTGACAGGTGAAGCCAATGAACAGACGAATCAATAAAAAAATATTATATATATTCTTTATATTACTGCTCCTCCATGGTTTATTGGTATCCACGATTTCGGCAGAGGAAGATGAAGTCTACTTGTGGATACATAAGAAACAGAACCGATTACACGTTATGTTGAACGATACACCGGTTTATGCATTCCGAATTGCTACTGGACGAGCGGGGAGCTCCACCCCTGAGGGAACATTCCGAATTGTAACGAAGGTCATTAACCCCTTCTATGTACCCAAGAAAATTCCCGGTGGTAGCCCGAAGAATCCGCTTGGAACTCGATGGATGGGGCTTAGCTTGGGAGACGGATATAAGTATGGTATTCATGGGACATTTAAACCGAATTTGTTGGGCCAATCTGTCAGCTCTGGATGTATTCGCATGAGGAATGCAGATGTAGAATTCCTATTCCATCATATTCCTCTTCGTACCAAAGTAGTCATTACAGCAGATTAGTTTCGTGCATTGCTTAATCGGTCTATAATACGTAATGATATCCCCGTCTCCATATAGACATCCATTCTTGTAGCTCTAGGATTATGATAAATGTATGACTTAATAGCGCTCTCCATTTGCTTCTGAACATGCTCGCACTCCAGACAGAGCTCTTCTTTAAATTTTGGAATCATCAACTTTCCGCAGTCCAAACAATTGATCAGCTTCATCCACTATCACTCCCATTACTCTATTGCAAGAATGCAATAGAATTCGATAGTTTAATTTACATTAAGGGGGTACCTACTTCATGAAATCTCCATTTTTCGACATATTTTTGTTATCACATATCAAACAGGGCTGTCCAATGGACAGCCCTGTTGTACTCTGATTCAGTTATTCAAATCATCTATTTAGCTTGGAAAGCATTAAACATCCATACATGCTTCTCTAATGAAGTGCGTATTCCAACAAGCATATCGGAAGTAGGCTGATCGTTAGCCTCTTCTGCACTTTCAATTGCCTCTGTAAGCTCCTTGGTAATGGTCTCGAAATCCTTAATAAGCTGGCTAACCATTTGTGTAGCTGTTTCATTACCAGCAGCCTCCTTAATAGAGGAGTTAGCGAGCATATCCTTCAACGTGGCAATTGGCATCTCACCAATAGTCAAGACTCTCTCTGCAATTGTATCTAGGTGAATTGCCATCTCATCATATAGCTCTTCGAATTTAGCATGAAGATTGAAGAAGCTCTCACCCTTAACAAACCAATGATAATTATGAAGTTTCATGAAGAGAATGGAACAGTTAGCCACTTGCTTATTCAATATCCGTGCAATGGGCTCTGCTTTAGTCATAACCTTGGACATTTTATCGTGCCTCCTCTGAGTTGGGTATAGCTTACTTTACCCATTAATTCATTCGATCAAACATCAATTTATTCAAGTGTATGGGATTTAAGGGTTTATACTTGTGAAACAATGATATATGAATAAGTATGCGCTTACCTCCACTACCACGTGTCAAATTCAATTAAAATGGCTTAATGTTGGACTTTACAAGTATCACATGCGAGAGTAAAGTATGTTTATTCAATCAACATATAAGCTTTTCGCTGAATTTCCTATTGGAAAACGGGGGAACCGATCGTAGATCTATAATTTAAGATCTATATGGGGTGAATCCAGGAGTAAGCTGGTAGGGCGACTCTCACCGCCCGAATCCGACAGCTAACCTCGTAAGCGCTGACGAGAGGGTGTATATACTTGTGGCCCATAAATTGGACACAGGGGTAACCAATACCCCTGTGTTTTTTGTTGCCTAATGAGGCGCATTGATTATGATAAGGAGGTAACAAATTTGAAAAAACAATTTATCGTAATTGGTCTTGGTCGATTTGGCGGAAGCCTAACAAAGACTTTGATTTCATTAGGACATGAGGTCATGGCCATCGACAAAAATCAACGCAGAATTCAAGAGTATTCCGGTATTGTATCTCACATTTACAATGCTGATTCGACAGATGAGCTGGTCCTTAAAGAGCTCGGTGTCCGAAACATCGACCATGCCATTGTTGCTATTGGAGACGACCTACAGGCCAGCATCCTAACAACATTAATACTCAAGGAGTTAGGCGTGAAAATAGTTACCGCAAAGGCCACAAATGATTATCATCGCATTGTACTTGAGAGAGTAGGTGCCGATCACATTATACGTCCTGAACGTGATACTGGCATTAGAGTTGCCCATCAGATAACATCAAAAAATTTAATCGATTACCTTGAACTTTCTCCGGAATTTAGCTTAGTAGAGGTTTCTGCTCCAAGATCAATGGGCGGAAAAACTTTGAAAGCATTAAATATAAGAGCTAAGTATGGCTGTAACATCGTTGCTATTAAAACTAAAGATAATCAATTAAATGTCTCGCCGCAAGCAGATACCAACATTTACGAGAATGATATTCTTGTCATTATCGGCAAGAACAGTGATATTAACCGATTTGAGAACAGCTTCGAATAATTCGCATTAAAAGGAAGGAGTACATTCATGTTAATTCCTAGAGTCAATAAGACTAAGACCTTTGAAGTAAGCCCACATCAATGGGTAATAGCTGGCTTTGCCTTTATCATATGTATCGGCGCACTCATATTGGCTTCTCCTATCGCATCTTCAACTGGAGAAAGTATTGGCTTTCTCAATGCATTCTTCACATCAACCTCAGCAGTATGTGTGACTGGTCTTACTGTTCTCGATACTGGACAAGACTTCTCAATATTCGGGCAAATCATTATTATGGTTCTTATACAAATTGGTGGTCTTGGGTTTATGACTTTCGGTGTAATAGTTGCCATTATATTAGGCAAGAAGCTTGGATTAAGGCAAAGGTTAATCATTCAAGAATCTACAAAATCAACAAGCATACAAGGGCTCATTCGATTATCATTACATATATTTATGATTGCTTTTATATTTGAGGCTATAGCTAGTGTAATTCTCTCGATTCGCTGGGTAGAAGATTTGGGATTAAAGAATGCTATCTATTACGCTGTATTTCATTCAATATCCTCCTTTAATAATGCTGGCTTTGCTCTTTGGTCGGATAGCTTGAGTCGATATGTTGGAGATCCCACTGTTAATATCGTAATTACACTATTGTTTATAGTTGGTGGTATAGGTTTTACCGTCATTATAGATATATACAACAAGAGAATGTGGCATACTTTATCACTAAATTCAAAAATAGTCATTATATCTACAACCGTGCTATCTTTAGTTGGCTTTCTTATTATATTTATACTGGAATTAATTAATCCAGCAATATTCGGGACATTATCGTGGGGAGAGAAGCTCTGGGCTGCTTTCTTCCAAGGACTAACACCAAGGACCGCCGGCTTTAACACGATTGATATTAGTTCTATGCTAGAAGCGTCTCAGTTTTTTATTATCTTCTTAATGTTTATTGGAGCTTCTTCCGGATCAACCGGTGGGGGTATCAAGACGAACACGTTAGTTGTTCTGATCTTAGCCGTCCTTAGCAGTATTAAGGGAAGAGATGAGATCCATATATTCAATCGGAGAATCGCGAATGAATATATCCAAAGAGCACTTGCGATCATAATGATATCGCTTGGAGTTGTTCTGTTCGTATCCTTCCTTCTAACCATAACAGAGGACCATCTAAAGCATGATTTTATCGAATTTCTCTTTGAAGCAACATCGGCATTCGGTACAGTTGGTTTAACCATGGGGCTTACTACAGATTTAACTATACCTGGTAAGATCATTATTATGCTAACCATGTTTATTGGTAGATTAGGACCACTAACCTTAGCATTCGCTCTATCTCAGAAGAAGACCTCAAAGGTTAGCTATGCCGAAGAAAAAATACTCATTGGATAACACTTTTGTGGCTAGCAAAGTAAAAAAAGCCAATCTCCGCCCACTATTCGGCGTAAAGATCAGCTCCTGCTTTCTTCTAATCATTCTTACTAATCACTTTCTCATTTTGTTGCGAATATCTTCTGCGTATCCCGATCTTCCTTTAGGATTTCAACTGCTTCACGGAAACGTAGAGAGTGGATAACTTCACGTTCACGCAAGAATTTTAGTCCATCCTGTAAATCTACATCATCTGTGATATCAATGAGCCATTGATAAGTAGCACGTGCCTTCTCTTCAGCCGCGATATCCTCATATAGGTCAGCAATTGGGTCTCCCTTAGCCTGTATGTAGGCAGCCGTCCACGGAACACCTGCTGCATTCTGATAGAATAACGCCTTGTCGTGAGCGACATAATGATCCGCTAAGCCAACAGCACGCATCTGATCTGGCGTCGCATCCTTCGTAAGCTTATAAATCATTGTCGCTATCATTTCTAAGTGAGCGAATTCCTCTGTGCCGATATCGGTAAGCAGTCCTATTACCTTATCGGGTATCGTATAACGCTGGTTTAGATATCTCAACGCTGCAGCTAACTCTCCGTCTGCCCCTCCATATTGCTCCATTAAATATTTAGCCATTTGGGGGTCACATTTGCTGACGCGCACAGGATATTGCAATTTTTTCTCGTAAATCCACATTGAACTATACCCTCCTTTGACTCATAAATCAGAATCGTTACTTGCCTAGCATGCACGATTTCAAATCTGCCAAGGCCACGGTGTATCATTCCATTGCCAAGGGTGCCGCGAATAGCTATGGCCGAAGTGCATGAGTGGACCATAATTATTCTCATACTCCTGAGCCAACTGCCATCGCTGCTGAACCAACTGGTTATATTGCTGTAGCGCCTGCATATCATCCGGATGGGTGTCCAGATACAAATTCAACTCAACTAGGACAAAGTCAACCTCTTGAAGACATTGAAGAAGCTCATAGAAAGCTTCATTACCTACATTCTCTTTTGCCATGGATGCTTAACTCCTCTCTTTAAGGACTACCTGGAATTGGATACGGACTGTAGAATAGCGGCCACAGCGTTCCCAATTTCAAGGCATCCTGTGGGGTATTCTGCGGCAAGTTGGCGGGTTGGAAGGGAATGAATAATTGTGGTGGCACATTATAGCTTTTCACTCTCATTGGCGGACATGGGTCTAATGGGCTCACGTATGGGTAATAGAACCTCACTTGGTCAATCATGCTGATACAACTCCTTATCGTTAATGATGGAATCGCAAGCTTAAATTTCCTCTGTTCTACCCTATGACAATAGCCCAGGAAAAATCCCGTTTAATAGCAAATATAATTTCTGCATAACTTCTATATTGTCGAACAAACCCTCCTTGTGCTATGTTCATAGATACTTCTATGTTAAGGGGAATTTCCATGATAAGGCCTAATTTCATTACATCAAAATGGCTCATCCCATTAAACTTCATGATCGCACTCAGTGTGCTTTCTCTGCTGACAAGCTGCCAAGCAAAGTTAAATACCAACGATGACAGAACTCTCGTAGCTGCGAAAGTTACAAGGGTTATCGACGGGGATACGATGAAGATAACACTTCAAGATAAGCGGTCGACTGAGGAAACGATACGCCTCTTATTAATCGACACTCCAGAGACCGTACATCCTGATAAGAATATTCAACCATTCGGACCAGAGGCATCCGCATATGCCAAACGAATATTAACCAATCAAGCCGTACAGCTAGAAATTGACGTCTCAGAGCGTGACAAATATGGACGATTGTTAGTTTATCTGTGGATTGGCGAGCGGATGTTCAATGAGATGCTGCTCGAGGAGGGTTTAGCACGAGTTGCATATGTGATTCCTCCGAATATCAAGTACATCGATAAATTCAGGGATATACAGCAAAAAAGCCAGAAATCCGCTAAGGGAATCTGGAGTATTGAGAATTATGCGTTGGATGAAGGCTTCCAAGATGAGGTTATCCAAGCTAACATGAATATAGAGGTCTTAAGTGTCACATCACCTATAGAGGCTAATCAGTATGCTACAGTGAAGGCTAAGGTGCCTCCAGGAGCAACAGCAAGCATTCGTGTCAACTATAGGAGTGGAGCGAGCTCAGCTTCCGGTCTTGAGGACAAACAATCGGATTCTATGGGTAATGTGAGCTGGAGCTGGAAGATCAGCCCGAACACTAGTCCGGGCACCTGGTCAATTAATATCTCCAGTAATGGAGGAAGCAGAACAGTAGACTTCGTGGTTAATTAATGCGCTGGGTTAACATTACTCCAGCTTAATTTTGATATTCAATAATCCAACCTTACGCATAGCTACATATACAATAACGACGATCGGTCCGAGGAACAAGCCAATAACCCCTACAAGCTTAAAACCAACATATAAGCTAATTAACGTGGAAAGCGCACCGATTCCGATGGAATTCCCTAGTATCTTTGGTTCAATCATTCGGCGGAAGACCGTGATGACCAAGAATAATACGATTAATCCAATGCCTTGGAAGGAATCGCCCGTGAGAAGCGTATAAATTGCCCATGGTACAAGCACCGAGCCCGTTCCTAATATGGGTAGAATATCAACTATGATTATCAATAACGCGATAGCCAATGCGAAGTTTACATCTAGAATGAGCAGTCCAATCAAGGCGACAATGTAAGTAAGAAAGCTAATGATCGCTTGCGCACGTAGAAATCCGAATATGGCATTACGAAGATTCAGAAGAACTTCCGAGATCTTCGCACGAGACTTTTCTTCAAACAGTGTTAGAAAGGCACCTTTAAGGGTCGTTAAGCTGTAGCTGGTCAGATAGAGCGCAACAATGAATACGATGAAGAATATAAAGAGGTTAGGTATCGCTTTAGCAAGGGCGAAGAAGGAGCCTGAGATGTTGCCTAAGAGACTATTCAGTGAGTCAATCAAAGCTCGAATTCCAGTATCAGTACCGCTCTGTATTTGACTGACTACATCATCAGGAAGCTGGTCGTATTGCTTCTGCAAATCAACAACTGTCTCTTGAATCAATTCATTGGCATCATTCAGATAATTAGGTAACTTTTTGAGAAAGGCTAGAAATTCTGATATAACCTTGAGACCAATCAAATACATAAGTCCGAGCACAACAAGCGTAAATAAGGAGCAAACCAAGGTTGCTGATGCTACTCGCGTTAAGCGTGGAATCCTCATGAATATCTGTACTACAGGCTCCAAGAATATAGCGATTATAAGCGCCAGCAGGAATGGAGATCCAACCGTAAATAATCCATAGAGGAATAATAAACCCACGAGCATAAATAAAATTGACTTTATCGACATTGAACTCCACCTCAATACCTTCGATTCATATCATTGCTTTGCGTTTCGAGAAATCAACGTCCTTATAATAAGCATCTGCAACCAATAAGTTAGGTCCACAACAAGAGGCCTCTGGACAGTAACAGGATACCCGCTTACATAAGGGATGCTCCATCCATCGATCGAATACCCCATCTAGGCTATCGGTGTGAATGCTACCAAGAGGAGGAACTGCTGCAAAATCAGTAACAAACACATCTCCCGTAAACACGTTAACATTAAGTCGATTGCGCCCATCAGGATCATTCCGGACTGTTACATTAGGCGCTGCTGCCAAACGCTTCAACAGTCTCTGATCCTCTGATTTATCATTGCATCGATACATGGGCAATGTTCCAAACAGCATCCAAATATCAGGCTCTCGATGATCCAGTAGGGTGTGAATCGATTCACGAATCCGTTCTAGAGATAGCACAGGAAGCTGTGAAGCGAATGAGCTAGGATACATCGGATGTACTTCATGTCGCTTGCAGCCCATCTGAGCAATCAGCTTATGAATTTGCACTAGCTTGTCATGGGTCCGATAATTAATCATCGATTCTGCTGAAATAAATAAACCATTACTAGATAAATATTGTGCATTCTGAATCATCTGCTTATATATACGAGAGGTTGTTTCGAGATTAACCGATCTACTTGCTCGGGCAAATCCAATTTGATTGAAGTCGTTGGGATCCAGATAATTGAATGAGATGTGCATGACGTCCAAATAAGGAGCAATATCTTCATATCGTGACCGATCCAATGTTAAATTAGAGTTAAGCTGTGTACGGATACCACGTGACTGTGCATATTCGAGAAGTGGAATAATATACTCCTGAACTGTAGACATGGAATAGGTTGGTTCTCCACCAGTGATACTGATTGTCTGAAGATGCTCAACTTCATCAAGTCTCCTCAACACTATATCCAATGGAATTTTTCCTGGTTCTGACATCGCAAGCGAATCCCCAACCGCACAATGCTCACAACGCATATTGCATAGATTAGATACTGTAAATTCTACGCTCGTCAGAACATGACGGCCGTGCTGTTTCAATGATAATAATGGATCCCAGGGATCATCCAGCGCGGGATTAGCTCGAGGAACGACTTGGACCGGGTATTTATCAATCATGAAGTAATCCACCTGACTATTAACAAATTTCATTGCTATATTGTAACTGATTCTGACTGAGAATCATAATTTATTTCGACAATCATTGCTGATAGCTGTTTCGTTAAATCAATTTCATATGGGGCTGACAAAGCATGACCCCTCTCATCTTCAATAATCCGGATAATGGGACGTTGGGGACAGGACGCATGAATACCTACTACAACACCAGACTCTCCACTATGTAATTTAACGGAAACACCTATAGGGTACATGGCAACCTTATCACGGAATATCTCAATCTTTTCCTTATCATATAGGGTTCCTGAGCCCGTATAGATAACCTCGATGGCCTGGTGAGGCAGCATGGTCTTACGGTAGACACGGTGTGTTGTCATCGCATCGAAGGAATCCACTAATCCAATCCATTGGGCATATTCATGAATTTCTGATCCTCTAATCCCTCTTGGATATCCACTGCCATCTATTCTTTCATGATGCTGATATGCACAATGTGCAGATACTAAGGGAATATTAGCTACATTCCTTAACAATTGGAATCCCTTCTCCGCATGCAGCTTAATCACTTCGAATTCTTCTTTCGTGAGCTCGCCCTTCTTGTTAAGAATTGCTGGTGGAATTTGTGTTTTCCCTAGATCATGAAGTAGTGCACCAAGTCCGAATGTAGTTAGCTGATCTCTACTGTATTGTTTACTCATCCCCAACATGCAGGAGAATATGCAGACATTCATTGAATGCTGGAATAAATAATGATCCGTTAAGCTTAGATTCATTAGCATAATCATGCCTTCTTGATGAGCCTTAAGGTCATCTATAATCAAATCTAGAGCAACCTTCAAATCTTTATCAAATCGGTTAGTGCTCCTTCTTTGATAAGTATCGGTCATTAATGAAGTGAATGTGCCACGAATCGCAGCCATCGTCTTTATTCGAGTTTCATCACGTATCATATCAGGAACAACAACATCCTCGGTTAAAGCGTCAAAAATATATAGGTAATCTACTCCATAATTTTGAAGCCGCCGGATAATACTGGCCGTTAGTTCCATATTGGTACCCAATAATACCCGCCCATCTTCACTATAAATATTCTTACCCAGCTTCATACCCGGCCGGCACTGAGACAACGATAATAACCGCATGGTGTTCCTCCTGAGATATGCTCGAATGTATCCTATATATATCGACAAATTGATTAAGTTATATTAATATTGATGTCCACTCGTTACGGATTTCCATCTAGCGTAACGGCAATGGGCAATTGCTTCATCAATTCCTAACTGTCGCTTAAGTACATCTCGAATAAATTCAGGCAGATAATAATGAGTATCTATACCCTTACTAAGCGATGTATACCCAGCGCCGAAGGTGAACATATCAATAGTCCCAACCTTATATAGACGATCCATATCGATGTTCTCATTGTTAATGACGACATTAATAATCTTATGATATGGAGGCAATAATGCATCATATTGAACACGCATACCACTCAAGCACAGCGTTCCAAGCACCTTTCCTCGAAAGCCAAAGCCACGAATGGGCTTATCCATAAATTCAGTCAGTAATGATTCCTCCAGTGCTTGAACGATTTGTGCACCATTCAGCTGAAGACTGCATGGATTAATGGGGGATGGGCAGATCAGGAGTAATTGGTAATCTGTTATTCCACCAGCAGGTAAGCTATCGAGGAGTTGACCTGCATTCACAAGCCCTACTTCTGAATTCGTCCACGAACGGATACCATCAGCAAGTAAATTGCCTAATTCCGATTCCTGATGCCACATATTGCTCAATGGCTCAACCAAATGTACAGCTTGCTTGTTCAGTACAGTCTGACTTAAATCCCGATAATGCTCAATAATAGAAGCGATTCGATCTGAATTAGGCAGACTTGTCACATCCATAGCAAATCCATTGAGCTTGGATCTACTCGAATGAAGTAAGTCATATTCCAGCTCCATAACACCTATATGGTTGCCTAGCTTTCCTGCAGCACCAATCAAGGTATGACCTACAAGCGTAGCCTGCTCCAATAGGTGATGTGTGTGCCCTCCCAGAATACAATCGATTCCAGGAATTTCTGTTGCCATTCGCTGATCAAAGCCTAATCCCAGATGGGATACTAGAATAAGGATATGTACCTGTGGGCGCAACAAATCCACGGTAATCCTGGCTAATTCGAATGGATCCTGAATATCCCACCCAAGCGGGTTATAGAAATCGTTGTAACTAGCCGTAAGCCCAAGGATCCCTATCTTCAATCCACCCTTATCTATAATACGCCATGGGGACATCCAATTAGGCACTGCTCCACTCTCTAGCTCGAACATATTGCTGGCAATAACATCGAATTGTGCGTGATCTCTGAATGCTCTCTCGAATACATGCTTCGGGAAAGTAAGGCCCTCGTTGTTCCCGGGTACGAACACCTCATACCCCGTTGCGTTCATTACCTCTACATTCGCTAGTCCAGATGTGCCTTCAGTCTCCATCCTCATACGATCCATATGATCACCACAATCGATAAGAAGCAGGTCCTCAGACGCGTACCTAGACCTATAATCATCAATAGCAGTAGCAATCTTCGGCATATTCTCGAAACAGCTGTGCAGATCGTTTGTATGAAGAATGATTAAGCGCTTCGATTGATTCAACAATCGTCAATCCCCTTTTCTAGTGAGCATATCTTCAGGTTTAATATGATTCTTGAACCCGTAAGCTGCATCATCCTCCGATCTGCGACATTCTTCGTTCAGTTGGAGTATGGCTTTGAGCTTCATTATTAATTTTTGCAGCCATCTCGTGATTCTGCGGCTTGATAAGCATAGATTTCTCGAATAATTGCCGCATGGCGACCTTATCGCCAAGATAAGGTCTTACATTAAGCTCATCTACCCAATACAAGCATGGCTTGAGATGACCGTCTGAAGTAAGTCGAAGTCGATTACACTGCTCACAGAAGTGATTACTAACGGGGTGAATTAATCCAAAGGTGCCTGCCGCTGCATCAATTTGAAAATTCTCTGAAGGACCATTACCTAGCACATCGCCTATTGGATTTACTTGCAGCCCTAGTTCATTAGCAATTTCAAAGACACGACCAAGTGGTTGATAATGCTTCTTCCAATTATCATCCGCGTGACCAATAGGCATATACTCAATAAATCTTACATGAAGCGGATGATCCATAGACATACGCAGGAAATCACCAATTTCATCATCATTGATATCCTTCAATAGGACCATATTCAGTTTAATCGGATCAAAGCCGACCTTTGCTGCAGCTTCAATTCCTTCTAATACCTTGCTAAGATCACCACGACGAGCTATCATCCTGAATCTCGACGGGTCTAAGGTGTCTAAGCTAATATTCACACGATTTAATCCAGCAGCTTTAAGCTCGGCAGCCTTCTTCGCTAGGAATATTCCATTCGTGGTCATTGCAATATCATCAATACCAGGTATACTAGCTAGGTCAGAAATTAGCTGTTCTATATTACGTCGAACAAGAGGCTCCCCCCCTGTAATTCTTAGCTTACGAATGCCTAGCTCAGCACCTGCGCGAACAACCTCTACAATCTCGTCGAATCGCAATAATTTTTCATTATCCAAAAAATCCATGCCTTCCTCAGGCATACAATATAAACAGCGTAAATTACACTGGTCGGTCACAGAGATTCGTAGATAATCATGCTTTCTTCCAAATGGATCCACTAAGTTAGTCATAAGCTCACCTGCCTCGACTGATTTTTTTATTTTTTCTTACACTTTTCATTTATCTCATCCTGATTATACAGTATATTTTATTATATTGCAGGCATAATTACCTTATTGTACAGCTTTACCATAAACCGATACGAGAAGATAGGAGATTTAAGAATGGTCTATAAAGTTATGTTATTCGCAGGTTTAGCCGAGCGCTTCGGAGCTTCTTTGTTAGATGTAGAGATACCAACAGAACGGATTACCGTACAGGCTTTCAAGGAGCATCTTATTGCTCTTTACCCTGATCAGGCCTCGTACATACACCCATGCTTCATGGCTAAGAATCAATCCTATGCCGTTGCCGAGGACTATCTTGAAGCATCTGATGAGCTGGCATTAATTCCGCCTGTTTCCGGAGGACAAGATATCGATTCTCAGTCAGACATGAAATTTATTATTACAGAACAACCCATTGTTCCAGATGAAATTTTACAGAAGGTCTTGCACAATGATCATGGCGCATCCCTCTCATTCGTCGGAACTACGAGAGAATATACTGCAGGGCTCAGAACGGTAATGCTAGAATACGAATGCTATATCCCCATGGCTATCAAGACACTACAACAGATTGACTCGGAAATTCAGCAGCAATGGCCAGGCACTCTTATAGCTATCACTCATCGAATTGGGTCAGTTACGATAGGTGAGATTAGCGTAGTTATTGCTGTATCCGCTCCGCATCGCGATATGTGTTATTCTGCCAGTAAGTATGCGATCGAAAGATTGAAGGAAATCGTGCCTATATGGAAAAAAGAAGTGTGGGAAGATGGCTCCGAGTGGAAGGGAAATCAATTGGGTCGTTAAGTTAAAATGATTGGCTATGTACTTATATTGTATATTTATGTAAAAGAAAGGGATTGCATGTTGTGTCATGACATAAATATTGGTAGAATACACCTATAAGTATTATGTCCCTAAAGGAGTCATACATGAGAATCCACGTGACCGATTTGAATATAGGAGATCAATTGAACTCTAATGTATTCAACAACTATGGACTACATGTTCTATCTTCAGAAACAATACTGAATAATGAAGATATTAGTAAGCTGTTTCGCCATAATATCGAATATGTTGATATTATGATGAGGAATGACTTTCAGGCTACTGAGGAGATTAACCCCAAGCTAGAATCGATCATTGTTAATGTATTTCCCAAGTTCGAATCAGCGGCTACAAGTATGAAGAATTTGTTCGCTCAGGTTCGTGCCGAAGGTAAGATAGATGAACAGGTTGTTCATCAGAATATTGACCCTTTATTGCAGCAATTTCAGCAGGAGAAGGATGTTGTATCTCTACTCTTGACTTTGACGAATAAGGATGACTACACTTACCAGCATTGTGTTCAAGTGGGGATGATTTCTTATTATCTCGCACTGTGGATAGGTCTACCTGAGGAGCAGGCTCTCTTAACAGGAAAAGCAGGCTTCTTACATGATATTGGCAAGAGTAAAATTGATGAAGCTATCCTGAATAAACCTGGCAAGTTAACCGATGAAGAATTTGATGCGATGAAAGGTCATACAACCTTTGGCTTTGAAATAATCAAGAATTCTCTTGTAGCTCATAAAGAAATTAGCTTAGTTGCCCTTCAACACCATGAGCGATTAGATGGCACGGGATATCCGAATAGATTAACTAGAGAAAAGCTGCATCCAATGTCGAGAATTATCTCCGTTGCCGATGTTTACAGCGCTATGATCTCTTCACGTGTGTATCAGAAAAAACGTGATTTATTATATGTACTTCGAGAATTACATAAGCTTAGCTTTAGTGAGCTTGACCCTCACATTGTCCATTCCTTTATTCAAAAGATGATTCCAAGCTTTATTGGAAAGAAATTAATAATGCGGACAGGAGAAATTGGTCAGATTATAATGACAAATCCTACAGACGTATTCCGTCCCTTAATTAAAATTAATGATCAGTTTATGGATATGTCCAAAAACCATAATTATGAAATCGAGACCATATTCATATAGAAGTCGAATAAGCAACTCCTTAAGAGATAAACTCCTGGGAGTTGCTTATTGTTAATTGGGCATTCCTCTAGCTTGCAACTCTTCTAGATTTCAAATATGTCTTTTTCCAAAACGTTTTGTTTATGCTCGTAATTTGCACACCATTCTTCGGCTTAGTGCTTGAATGGATCATCTTCCCATTACCCATATAGATACCAACATGACCCACAATTTTATTGGATTTATATCTGCCGGGAAGGTAGAAGAACATTAGATCCCCCTTACGCAGATTTGTTCTGCTTACTGCGTAGCCCTTCTTAGCTTGATTTCTAGAGAGCCGAGGTAGTTTGACATTATGCTTGGCATACACATATTGCGTATATGTCGAGCAATCAAATCGATTTGATTTCGGATAAGGTCCAGCTCCGAATAAATATTTGACTCCTATATATTTCTTCGCCGTAGAGATTAGCTTTGATGAATTTACATTAGTTAATGCTAAGTCACCAACTCCTGCTGACACTTCAGTGGATAGGAATGAGGTGTCTAGCTCCTCTTTATTCGGGTCGTTCGGGTCATCCTGGAAATCGGGTAATTTCTCTGCTTCTTCAGCAGACATGTCTTCACTAGGCTGAATGCGCAATTCTTTTGTCGTCCATGTGTGATCCATGGCTTCACCGAAGATGGCTTCCACTGCGTCTCTAGGTATATAGGTTACGCCTTCAATGGTTACAGGTGGATTCATTAAATTAACTAATTCATTCTCTTTAAGAGCATCTGTGGAATTTGCTTGGATCTCATAAGCAACATCATTATCACCTACGCGTAATCGTTGAGTATCTGGGTTCCAGTCGAGACGAAATTCCAATACATCGGTTAATTTGCGAAGAGAGATGTATTCGTTACCCTGGTGGTTGAATATCGGAATGACCGCATCCTGCTCTTCGGTAGGAATAAGCTTCCTGTCATCATTGTTACCGTTATCGAAGTCTAAGTTCCTTACACGACGCGTATTTGTTTCATCACCCTGAGCTTGTTGTCCTTGGTTACTATCTCCTTGACCTTGCTTATCCGTCTTCGCATTCATACACCCTGTGAGCAGTAAGACTAATGCAAGCATACCGACAAAGCATGTGTGGGATAACCGTTTCATAACTGAATCTCCTTTTCGCAAATCATTATGACTTACTGCTATTATGTTGAGACGGACCGCACCAAAATATACATCGGTATGATACAATGTGGGAAACCTACTTCGACATGAGCTAAAATTCTTTACAGAAAGGAAGAGAGTTACTATGAATCCAGCGGGAATTAATGATACCAACTACACCTCATCTAACCCTCATCACGGGTACGCGAAGAGCGCCTTTGTTTGTGGTATAATCGCCGTTAGCCTGAATTTATTAGTTCTAACTGCAGTTATTGGGGTCATTCTCAGTATCCTCTCCGTAACGTTCGGGGCTAACACTTATAGACAGTCCGTCTATGGAAAAGCGGGTCTTGTTCTAGGGCTGTTGTCCATATTCGTCATTGTGGCTTATGTACTCAGCGCGGTTGTTATTAAAGCAGCTGATCCTTTCTTATAGTTCGAAGCTATCTCTCTGTTATGAAATTCTATCTTGGCGCACATAAAAAAAGGATGTCCCTGGTGTAAACCAAAGGACATCCTTTTAATATAAAGTTCGGTACTAACCTATGCTGCCTTCCATCTCGAACTTATATAATTAATCATATTATTGTGTTTCTTCCTTTTATAAAAACAGTATAATTCAAGGGTTATATAAAAAATATCTTTCATATCGTTTTATACATTTTCGAATCATATCGGCACGAAATCGGCACGGATAATTTAAATAAATTACTAAACTATAATTATGTATAAAATAATTATTTCCCTTAAAAGTGTATAAATACAATAAAACGCTCCAGCGATTCTTTCCGCTTGGAGCGTTTCCGTTGTCATAACCCGACAAGATTATAATATGTCATTGTCCATTATTTGTAAACCCTCAACTGCTACGATATCCCTCATATCAAACCACTCGCCATCGACTCTGATATGCTTCGCTCGCTGATCTACTCGTTCCACCAATCCGATCACTTTCAGGTCCTCATGTGGATCATACAAACTAAACGTGAGCGACTGACGATGCTGCATAGATTGTTGGATGGTATTCTCGATCAGTAGCAGCTCCTGCTCATCGAGCTCCGATCGTTCTTTATTATTCTTGTTACGGTTATGGTGTATTAGAGCTTCTCGATGTTCTGGCAGCATCATTCTAGACGATTCCCAGCGCAGGTTTGCACCAGGTGTAAGTTTAGTATTCTTCACGCTCGTTTCACCACCGGTTGCATAGCTAGAATATTTGCTTCATTAAATATACGTAAAGCACGTTGATCGTAACAGTATGCTTTTAGCTTTCCATCCCTTACACTCATAACCCTAATTCTCCTTTGAGTAATCTTCCCATGTCTATCTAGGTAGACCAATTCAACCACTCGACCGATATACTTTTGCATAAGGACACCTCCGCATACGAATGAGTGTTCTTATTATAT
>DFXU01000114.1 GCA_002383285.1 Caryophanales bacterium UBA4100 | reverse complement strand
TGGGACCAGTTGGAGAGAGAATTTTCTGATGAATCGCCTTACTATCAGAAAATTCTCTCTCCAACTGGTCCCACTGATCAGCTAATTTCTGATAAGCATCTAACTGAGTTGATAGAGTATCGTATTCAGCAGCCTTCTGCTTAAGTAAATCCTGGTTATTGAGGATCGACTGCAATGATGCAATGCGAGCTGATAAAGGTTGTATCCCATTTACGACTGATTCCATATCATATCTGAGCTGTATTTGTTCATTTTGCAACCTTTCACGATCAAGAAGCTTAGATTCTAGTACAGCGATCTGCTTAGTGGATTCTTCATATTCAACAGACTTAGCAATAATGTTCCCTTCATTCTCAAGGACCTTACCTGCACGTATAACCTTTCCGATATGGCCAGTCTGCTCTGCAGTAAGCACGTTAATCTCTTCTTCAATCACATTGATCTGTGATCCAAGCTCAACTACCTTCTCCGATTTGGCCTGAAGGCTACGGATCTGCTCCTCGAGCTTCTGAATATCAGATTCGTTAGAAGTGATCAATGCTGTATTCAGTTGGGAATGCCCGATTAATTCGTTTAACTCCCCTTCCTTCAGAGGCTTGTCCATAAGACGAACATCCAGAGTAGCCAGTTTATCCTTGCTCTTCTCAATCTCGAGATTCAATGTGGCTGATTTAGCTCGAGCACGTTCTTGGAGCTGCTCATACACATTCAGCCCAAGGATCTGAGTAAGGATTTCTTTCCGCTTACCAGAAGTAGCGCCAGTGAATGCATTAGCTTGACCCTGAAGAATCATGGATGAAGCGGTGAATGTCTCATCATCCAGGTTAAGCAGCTCGCGAATCCTTGCTTCAGTATCGACAATCTTCTCTGCAGAGCGACTTTCCCACTTACTATTAACTTGCTGTTGAAATTCGAAGGTGCTCTTACCACTACCTTTAGTGGACCTTGTCCGGATCGTCCGGTATATGCTGCCCTGGTGTTCGAATTCGAAGATCACGCTCATGTCAGTGGATCCCTTACGAACGAGGTTGTCCATCGACACACCTTTGATCACATCTCCGAATAATGCGAAGCGTGGCGCCAACGTGAAGGCAGAGGACTTACCAGCACCATTCTTGCCGGCAATAGCTGCGATTGTTACATCAGTCAGATTGATGTTGGCGTATGTGATAGCTCTGAAATTGTGAAGCTCAATTCTTAATGGGATCATATTGCACCTCCACCAAATCTACTGGAACTTTGTAAGTCTTGTGCATGGATGTTGCAACTAGATAAACGTCGACAGTATCGTATTTCATCGCCTTTAATCCAGCACCATAGTCGTTATCAAAATGCTCTAGCTTCGTATTTCTCTTCATCTTCCGCTTGCCGATAACCAGACCAGTCAAAGTGTATTTCATTTCTTTAAACTCGATTCGTTCGACTTCGATAAACTCATTGTCGTCGAGCTCTTTCCATTGTTCTTTCGTTAGAAGGTTGTAATCAACATGATTGGATACCTTCTTAGCGATCCAATTAAATTTAACCTTCGTTCCCAACTCAATCATCCAGATTCCCTCCCTGCAGCAGCATAGCTAGATACAACCGGTGGAAATACGTGTGTGATGGCATCAACGATCTGTTCAGCCATATTTACAACAAGGGATAATCGAGTATTCTGTAGGACCATGAATTCCATGAATCCACCTACATTAACGATGCCCTCAATATGATAGTCACCAACTAGTGGCAAATCCTTATTGACTCCTGCTCCAGGCTTTATAGGTCCTCGTCTAGCCTTAGTAATTCCTATGCTAGTGTGCCGACCCAAGCAAGCATCAATAGCTATTATCTTCTTCTCGCTAGGAATGTTCCTTATCTCATCTTCTAAATTTTCAGCATTACAAGTGAAATCCAATGTACCTATCACGTTCATGTATCCCAATCTAGTCAATAATGTACCGACATACGGACCAAGTGAATCACCAGTCGAACGATCGGTACCGATACAAACGAACACAACATTGGAGAGATCTAAGCTACGAGGGATAACCCGTCGCAGCTCATTCCTGAATTCATTCATACACCAGCCTCCAATAACTCGGAAGTCATACTTTGCAGCTCAATCACTTCGTCAGGGATGATCCCTTGATTAGTGCTCCAAGCTGCTAATGCTGACAAAGGACCTAGGCTTTCGGTTACCTCTGTGTCTCGGATCCGGTCAGATCGTTCGACCTCTGCATGTATTTCATGCACATAAAAGGCACCGGCAGCGTAGAGAGCTTTCTCTAGCGTTCGACGATCAAATTGCTTTTGTAATTCTTCAGAACAGTTATAACGTACACGAACCATTGCATCCTGGATGTCTGCGAATGAATCGATCTGACCATCTAACCAGGCTTGAATGTCCATGTCGCACCAATCTAGTGTTTTAAACTTACGGGCTGGTGTTTCAATGAAGCTAGAGCGGAATCCGTTAATCTCATGAATGGAGCTAAGCCCGGTGTATTCATGAATGTAGAATCCAGGAGTCGTACGCTCATCACCGAAGTTATGACGATCAGGTGCTCCACAGTAGAATACATTGGATCCTGCACGTTGAGGACGGTGAATGTGGCCAAGGCATACAAGATCAAATAACTTAGCAGCTTCATCAGTAAGGATAGGCTCGCTTTGCATTAATGCATCCTCGAATCCAGTATCAGCAAGATCGAAAGTGAGATGAGACATGAGGATTCTTGGACCTTCGCAACGAACGACGAGATCTTGACATTCAGCTTCAATCCATTCCGTCATTTCCTGATGAAACTCATGTGGAGGAAGACCAACAAAAGCATCTTCAGTTGCGAAGCTGGATCGGTTCATGCCTGGTAAGCAACAAATCGACATACCTCTAATTAAGGTGATCCCCGGCTTAGTAAAAACTCTTACACCATTTATTTTCATTTCATCGATTAAATGATAAGCGCTGATAGCATCATGTGAAGGTGTGCCACTAATTACAACAACAGGAATACCTGCAGCGGATAATTTACGGAGCCATGAAGCAAACGCCATGATCTCCACGGTTGCACGGTCAATACGGATATTTGCATCCTTGAATGCATCCCCAGCAAATAGCACGAGTTCGCAACCTTCTTCGATAATCCGATCAGCTACGAAATCCATAGACCGGGTGATGTCATCGAATCTTGATTGCGGATTAGGTCCAGGGTAATTAAAACCCCAATGGGCATCAGCTACATGTGCAATCTTAGTCATTTATGATCCCCTCAGTTCCTCTGGAATGTCATCTAATGATCCGTTCACATCTGCAAACATCTCAAGATGCTCAGCAACCTTCCGCCACTCATCTTCTGTCTTAATATCTGTAATCACTTTCTTCACTTCATGGCCAAGTGCGAACGTGGCTTCTTCGGCAAGTCGATTCCAATCAAGTCCTTGCTTCTTCATTATCGCTAGAACTCGGTTCTTCTGAGTTGCACTCCCGGAGGACTGACCACCAGCTGAAGCTCCTATAGCCCTACCATTATTTGCAGATGCAACACGACCTTGAGCTCCTCTTGCTTTCTTACGATCTTCTTCAGGAACACCAGCATATTCATCCATCTCAGCTTCCTCTTGCATGAAAATACCGCTTGATCGAGTACATTGAAGGGTAACACCAGTTAGAGCACGTTTATGAGCCATCTTCAGGACTGTGTTCCATTGAGAGAATAGATCATCATTCGGAATCCGGAACATCTTGTACGTATTACCTGTTTTAACGTTATTCTTCCACTCGTCCTTTTCCTCGAAGAGAAGATCCTCTTTAGCAATGTGATTAGGAATCTTATTCTCGTACACCCAGCGGTACCGATACTTGGACTCATACGAGGAGCATTCCCCTACACCTTCACCAATAATTGTTCCCGTTGCTCGATGCACCAACTGGACTGTTAAGATAGCGCGATAGTAACCATCATCGTAATTTTTCTCTTCCTCACGACTCTTAATGAGAGCTGCAAAACCGTATAATTCCAGTAGTTTTTCAGCTCCCGGCTTATACAATGTTGGCTTACCCGTACCAGGAATCGTACCGAAGTCCTCATCCTTAACCATGACTTCCTTGAAGAACACTTCCATGAAATTTAGCTTTTGCTTCATATCCATCATCCTTTTCTTGAATTCAGTTACAGATCCGAATTCAATATCTACGATGGCATTGCCAGCGTTCCCGCTGGCACCTCGATCATTCACTACAGTAATTTCAGTCAAATTAAGCAGCTCCCTTCAACAGATCGGCAATAGACTGTAGGGCACGAAGCTCGTTGTATAATTTACTTAATTGATTCTTACTCCGTATAAGCGTGTACTCAGCTGCAGTAACCAATTCGCGTTCCTGGGCAGTGAAGGATCTCAGCTGCGCACTTCGGATCTCTGCATTCTTACCATCGATAACATTACTAGTAAGCAGCTTATCTTCCGCTTCTTGAAGGAGTTCTTTTACACTTCGTAAAGCTCTATCAGCAGAAATCACATTTTCTTCTGCCAATTCAATCTCACCGGGTAATTCGAACAGCCGATCAATAACCTTTTCTTTATCCATAGTTGCCTCCTTGTAGCATTACAGCCACCCATGATAAGATGACCATATGATTTGTTTTGCCAATGGCCCTTCGTGAGAGGGCTTTTTTCATGTCTACTGATGGAAATGCTTGACCAGTGTTACCCGGCCAAGCTCGTTTCAGGAAAGCAGCTGCCTATTCCTCGTCAGAATCATCTACATCCGCACTATCGAACTCTTCATCGATTTCTTCAGTCTCACCAACTGCATTCAACACATTGATCACCACCCTCGTTTTATGTGTGTCGTTAGGTAGTGTGGAATTGAACCACACATAATACCTATGGATCACCGCCTATGGCTCGAAGCACGGTAGCCAGTGATCCACGGAACTATGATGCATCAGCTGCATCGATCGAAGATCAAAGTCAACAGCTGAATCATCAGCCTCGTTCGATCTCCGAGCGAAAGAGCCGAAGCTCTATCGTACTTGAAATGCAGTAGCCATCAATTCTTTGACAGCTGATTTACTAACTAACTTGCCTTCATAACTAATGAGATCATCAGTTTGACCAGTGAAGACACAACCAGGTGCATATTTCCTAAGAATGACCTGATCTCCATCAACGAAGATTTCTAACGGATCATGCTGAGCTATACCCAATGTAGTACGAAGTTCTTTCGGAATAACCACTCGACCTAACTCATCAACATTGCGAACGATTCCTGTGCTTTTCATGCGTAAACCTCTCCCTTGTCTCCTGATACCCATTGTGGTACGATCGGAGTAATGATATTTCCTAAATGAATAACTGGATGGCCGTCCTTGCCGACGGTCATTCTGCCGTTTGTACCCTTGTGTGCTTCTGTGATCTCCTGCTCTAGCTCATCGATCTGTGCTACTAATGCCCAGCATGTTAGATCGTCATTACAACGTTTAGCAGCTATATACATTACCTTGAGTTGCATAACTCTCTCACGAGCGGATTTAAAGTCATACGCTCTTCTAGAAACTGTTGCCACGATCCATCATCCACCTTTCTTTCGAATTGTTTGAATGTCAGTCCATAGCGATTTTCAACATTGTGATAAGTAAAGTACCTTTCTAACTTCTCCAGGCGTTCAACATCCGGTTCGATCGATCTAACTGCTTGTCGTACTACCAATGTGATCCCCCCTCTTCATCTGAACTCGCATTCGGCTTGGTCCATAAATGCCAGATGAGTAATGCATAACCGCCAATAACCAAAAATGCTACGACACTGAAAAATGTACCCATACGGTCACGCTCCTATTGCCGGTAATAAACTCTGTATGATCGATAGCCCGTCCATTCCATAGATGAAGGCAACAACAATTTCCTTCGTACTTGTAACCTCTGCCCAACGTACAACCGTATCTAGATCAAGCTTCTTTTCATTAGATTCGAATTTACTAATACAGCTTCTGGACCTGTACAACAACTCAGCTAACTTCTCCTGACTTAACCCAGCTTTTTCTCTACAGGCTCTCATCACAGCTCCGTATTTCAATCTCCTTTCCCCCTTTCGTTCCAATTCGGAACAGACACGCGGGGTACTCTTGCTGTATATTCTTGGTGTAGCCCCTAACAGAATCCCCTCAAAACAAACTCATTGGAATATTGTGATGCTCTCCAAAAGCAACCTGTAGCAGAATCTCCTGCTTCGTACTCAGCTTGTCAAAGATCTTGGCAGCCTGATCTTTACCCTTCTCGGTTAAACGAGCATCACCGTATTCATCCATAGTAATAAGTTTTTCAACTAACATCTGTTCAGCTGTAGATACATAAAGCTTCTCACGCCAATCTTGCTGATCGACTGCAGCTCCCGGCACTTCAATCACCTCCCTTCGAGTCTGCCTGTCCAGAAACGATTATACTGACGTTTGTACGATAACTATCCTTGCGTAAAATTCGCCATCAACGTATACTCCATCGACCTTACTTAAATCATCTGGTAAATATGTGTAAGTACCGTTAAGGTCTACACAATTCAATTTGTTACGTTTGTAAACTTTCTGAAGATTGTCCATATCCCTACCTCCCTTCAAATGTGAGCTCTATCTGATGAGTGCGTTGTGGCCATCTTCCAGCAAGAGCTGATTCAATATCTGATCGAAGCTCATTGTGTTCACGTTCGGCTTCATCTGGACAATACATGGTGATTGTCTCCTTGATTGCTTTGTCCAACTCGAAGCCTTTGTGTCGGACACGAATAATGGTTGCTGAGATACAAGCATTACGAATCGCCTCCTTCACAAGATCACCCCGCCTTTGATTTGGCTGCTTCATCAAGTTCAGCTTGTACCTTAGCTCCATACTTCAGATTTAACTTAGCAAGTAGCATGTGGAGTTTTTCCCAAGCGTTATCACTAAGCCCTGGATTGTGCGGTTCATTAGACATATGACTACCTCCTTATAGCGTGGACAATTCGGTATTCCACTTTAAGTGGAAGTTTTCTGCATAAAAAATTTCAGGTTTCTCTTCTAGAGCCAGAGCAATTTGCTCGAACTCTTCCGATCTGATTGGACGATAACCCATTTCCTTCATGTTATATGTGGTTATAGACATGTTAATACGCTTCGCAACCTCTGTCTGACTAAAATGTTTAGCATTACGAACAGCGCGAATTTTTTGATGTAATTTCAGTATCTCCACCTCCTGACTTCCACGTAAAGTGTATTGTCTATTAAATATACATCCACTTAACGTGTAAGTCAATAATATATTTTTCTTTTAGTGGAATAATTTTTACGGAACGTGAATAGACTATATAATACGCATATAGATATATTGCCCAAGGAGAATGAAAGATGACTTTAGGAGAGAGATTGAGGAAGGCAAGGGATAAGCGTGGATGGTCGCAGTTATATGTCTCGAAGGTTACTAAAATCTCTAATACTGTTCTTTCTAACTACGAACGTAATTATAGAGATCCTGATTCAGAGACACTAACTAAATTAGCTGAACTATATGATGTGTCAGTGGATTATTTGGTAGGTCTTACGGATATTCCTGAGCGTAGAATCAACAATGACCAAGCGATGAACGCTGAGAGTAAATATAACCGCTTGCCGCAGGATAAGAAAAAAATCATTGATGATTTGATTGACGTGTTAAGTAACAATAATTAGACACTGTACTATCTCATTCAGCTCCTCATCATCATAGATTTGTAATGCTTCGATAAATTCTTGAATTTTTTCCGGAGATGATTCTACTAGAAAGCGTTTGAATTTTTCATTGTCCACTTACGCACCTTCTCCTGTTGTGTTGGAATTTCATTCTAACATATATGATCAATCTTTAGAACACCTGTTCTTATTATTTTTTAGGAGTTGATAATAACCTATCATGGCTGTCTCCGTTGGGAGGAGCCGATTACCCGAGCTATTAATTAAAAGAGGATTATCGCAAACCAAATTCGCTGAATTATTAGGTGTGTCAGATGCTTTTGTATCTCAGGTTATTAGCGGGAAACGATACTTTTCTTATCCTCTAGCAATCAAAGCAGCTCATATTCTTAAATGTAAATCAGACGATCTGCACGAGATTGTGATAACCAGGTAATCGGTAGGGAATTTATTCCCACCCCCACGGAAAAGTTAACTGTAAGTTAAAATTCTATCCAAGGAGAGACAAAAAAACACCTCTGGCGAGATGGGTATCGTCAGCAACCGACTGTCATAGCTTGCGCTTTAGACTCAAAGCTTTGCGTCCCACCCTTTCGAATGGTTTGCCGTATGTAATTGCTTACATTAGATGTAAGTAACTTCAATATAAACAGTTCGAAAAGAATTAACAATGCAATAACTGGAAAATTTCAGATAATTGATTCAAATGACACACACAAGGTTATTGATTTAGTTTGGTTATTACTTTAGTGCTATAGAAACTACCCGAGCCGATCGGGAATGATGAGGTGATAACTTGGGTATTTTCAAATCAGTTAAGCTGACACCACAACAGAGGTTGGATTTATCAGAAGAGTTATTCTATATCGGTTCGATTGGGAAACCTTTTTCTAAGCATGCACAAAAAATAATCAAAGGTAGTAAGGATAGACATCAAATATATGACAAAATACTTGAACTATGTTCTGGAATTAATCATCACAGAGCTTATTACTACAAGGCGAAAGCTTTGACCTTCAAAGGAGCGAAGTACAGAGTTCAGGTTATACATCAATATGAAATCTGTATGACGATGCTACCTTCTTTTTCTAAGAAAGAGAGAATTGACTTATTGAATTCACTCGGAGAGGCATATGAAGGCGAATATGAGTTTGTAAAATCGTTGGATTGTTTTATGAAGTCTTATTCTATTAACAAGTCTATCCCTTCTGCGTATTGCAATATAGCTCTTATTTATTCAAAGCTTGGTGACTTGGATATGTCTATCGGTATTCTAAATAAAGCAACTAAAAGTAAATACTACATACCTGTAAAATATAAAGACTTATTCGGAGAGGAACATACAAATGACACTTTTAAAACCGTGATCGACAGTAAGCTCGCAAAATATAAAGAAATGAAAGAGCGTGGATATGTATATAAACCACGACAAAAGAGGAGGATTGAATCATGAAAACTCTACTACGCATATTAAGCTGGATCATTGTTCCATTCATTATGATCCTGGTGCAATGGAAAATCCTGAACAAAAACGCTAGAATCATAGGCGGTATATGGGCTGGTATCATGCTCTTTGCTATTATCATCAATGGTGCTTCCGAGGATAAAGAGTTAGTAGATACGCCAGAAAACAATTCTGTTGAAGTTATTGCAGTAGATACTCCAGCGCATCCTGATAAAGCTGCGATAGAAAAAGCTGAAGCTGAAGAAAAAGTTAAACAAGAAGCAGAAGAACAAGCTAAAGTGGAAGAACAAGCTAAAATAAAAGCTGAGTCTGATGCTAAGGTTGCCGAGGAGCAAAAGAAGGTAAACCAGCAGACCGTTCTTGATTTCGAACAATCTGCTTACGATTTAGAAGATACAGTAAAACCGATCATGGATCATTATCAAAAAGTAATGCTAGCTGTTAGTGAAGGTAACGCAACCATCTACGATGCATATGACGCAGCTACTGCAGCTGAAAAAGCAGCTCAAAATCTACAATTAGCATTCAGTAGCCTTAATATCCCCAAAGGTCTACCAAAAGAGGTCAATGAACTACTGAAGGATGCTAGATCAGATCTATCGACCGGCTACTACACAAAAAAAGAAGCATTTGAAGCTGTGCTTAAATTTTTAGATGATCAGAAACCTAGTAATATGCAAAAGTTTAAAGACGAATCCTCGATGTCTGATAGTTTTATCATGAGCGGTGTTCTTAAAATATTAGAAGCTAAAGAGAAAGTTGGAATTGATCTCACCGCTGCAGTAAAATAAAATCAAGCCCTCCCCTGGGCTTTTCTTTTCCCTACTCAACCAAACATATATTCGGAGGCATACATATGAGAGTTGTCATTTACATCCGAGTTAGCACCGATGAGCAAGCGATTGATGGTTATTCGATCCGCGGCCAAAAAACACAGCTAATCGAATATTGTCGTCTTCATGGTTATGAGATCGTATATATTTACATCGATGATGGGTATAGTGCCAAGAATACAAAACGCCCCCAGCTGCAGCAGCTACTCGAAGATGCTAAGGCTGGTAAATTCGATGCAATCCTGGTGTATAAGCTTGATCGTTTCTCTCGATCCGTCCGAGATCTATATGAGCTGCTCGAACAACTTAAAATATACAGTGTTGGCTTTATGTCGAAGCAAGAGAAATTCGATACAACCACTGCGATCGGTAAATTATTTTTCGGCTTCTTAGCCATTCTTGCCGAGTTTGAACGAGATCTTATATCCGAACGTGTTCGTATGGGTCAGGAGCAAAAGGTGCGTGAAGGAAAAAGACCGGGTGCTAAGCATCCTCTTGGATATGATAAGAATGGCGTACAGATCCCTGAAGAAGTTGAGGATCTTCGCCTGGTTCGTGATTTGTATATGAATGGACTCAGCTATCAGGCTGTAGCGGTACAAATGCAAGGCAAGCTGCGTCGTGGATATGAATGGACAGCAACAAACGTTGCACTGACCTTAGAAAACCCCTTCTACGCAGGTATCATCCGTTACGGATCTAAATTGGCCAATGGAAAATACGCATATCGGAAACGTGAGGAGAAAGTGAAAGTATTGGATGTAATAGGTACTCACGAACCGATATGGACCGTTGAGGAGTACGAAAGTCATCTTGCTCGAATGCGTCGTCGTTCGACAGGTGGATATAGCCATACACTCACTTATGCATTTAACGGACTTTTAAAGTGTGGACGGTGTGGAGCAGCCATGTACGGAAGATTGACAACAGCACGAAGTCGTAAGAATAACGAAATCGTCCGAACCGCATATTATTGGTGCGCCAGGCGTAAAGCAAATAAAGGCTGTGATATGCCCATGTTCCGACAGTCTCACGTTGAACACTTAGTGATGGGGCACATCGAGCAGATTAGGATGGACCAAGGGAATGTTAAACAACTGCAAGAGAGTATAGATCGCAAAGTCAACGATCAGGGAAAAGACATAGCAAAGCTAAAACGTGATTTGGACAAGATCAAGGCACGTGTTAAGAAATGGCAGTATGCCTTTGCTGAGGATCTGATCAGTGCGGATGACTTGCGTATGCGAATGTCGGAGGAGGCATTAGCTGAGGAAGCTATCATGATGAAACTTGATCAGTACACCGGTATCGATAAACAGGTAGATAGTGATAGCCTCTTTGATCTCGTTGAATTGTGGCCAAGTCTTAATGACATAGACAAACAAGATGTCCTTGGAACGGTTTTTGAACAGATCAAACTCATGACTGATGAAACTAATGTTAAAGGTGTGAAGAATGCATTCTTCCCTGCTACTATTGAGGTGCGTATGAAATGATGTACATATCAGGCATGATGGGGATCCATCATGTCCTGTATTCATTGCCTGCAGCATATCGTAAGCTTCCTCACCACGAACCTCACCAACAATAATACGGTTAGGTCGCATTCTTAAGGAGGTCCGGATCAGATTGCTTATCGCTATTTTCCCTTTCCCTTCTGTATTCGCGTTCCTCGTCTCCATACTGACTAAATTCTTAACACCTCTAATTTTCAATTCCGCAGAATCTTCAATTGTGATCACCCTTTCATTAATGGGGATGCATTGTGAGAGCGCATTAAGCAACGTAGTTTTACCAGAGCCAGTTCCACCCCCTATAAATATGTTGTATTTCGCTCTAACTAATTGCTTGAGCATCTGACTCGCTTCTCTGCTGATCGTACCTCTGATCACTAATTGAGGTAGTGTATACGGGTTATCCGGGAATTTACGGATCGTGACAATCGGCCCATTCAATGCAATTGGAGGTAATACAACGTTGACACGAGAGCCATCCTGCAAGCGGGCATCAACAATCGGTTGTGCATCATTGACAGCCCGATTTACCTTCCCAACCATAATCTGAATTAAGTCCTCTAATTTCTCTGTATTCTCGAACTGAAGTGGAATTTGTTCAGTAATGCCTTCCTTCTCAATGAAGATGTGATCAGGACCATTAATCATTATTTCCGTTACACCAGGATCATCGATAAGAGGCTGGAGAATATCCAATCCTCGAAAGGAATGAAATAACTTAGATGCAAGCTTCAGCTTATCCTCTGTGAGTAAGTCATCACATATAAAGGAATCAAATATCGACTGATCGATATAATCCTTCAGCTGCTCATCCGTCAGGAAGGGAGCTATCTCCAGCTCTTGACACACCTGATCACGCAAGATGCCATAAGGATTAGCCTGTCGGTGTTCCAAGTAAATTCATCTCCTCCTTCTTATCAGTCCCAACTAATTGAAGCAATGCCTGACGATATCGTGCTGGTGGTGCTCCTAAAGCACTGTACTGCCATTCAATAATAAAGGGTAGTACGGCAGTTAATTCACAATGCGCATTGTCTTTCATACCCTGTGTTGAACTATTCAGCTGGAGAACATATTTACTTCTGCTGCGAACACGCTCCATTAGCTTAGCAGACAATCTGCTTAACTCACCTCTCACATAATCAACTTTCGCTAATGATCCAATACGATCAGGAATAACCCAAATGATCTCATCACAATATTCCAGTGCACCGATTGTGGTGGAGAATAAACTACTCCCAGCATCAATCATAATGATCTCATATCTTCCTGTTTGCTTTAGTGCTTGTAAGAGGAGCTGGATATCCTCCTGTTCGTATTCAAGCCATTCACGTGAATATCTAGCGGGATGGAACATGTCATAATGTCTCGAATGATCGGATTGCAGCAATTGATGAAGCTTCCCTAGAAGCGGCTGACCACTCTTGATCATATACAAGACTTGGGTAAATCGTGTTATTGACTTATCTGATTCTGACAACATGCTATGTATCGGTTCGATGTTTAGGTAGAATACCTTCTTACCCAAACTCACATAAAATTCAGCTAATTGCTGAGTAATTGTCGTTACACCGCTTCCTCCAGAAGCAGAGTAAACAGTAATCACTTTCGTATCGTTATCTGAAGCTAAGCTAGGAGTGCCTGGCCCCACATTTTTTCTGGCGTAATAAATATTAAGAACTTGATCTAGTATTAGATTTAGAGGTCTATACTTGTATANNTGTATACACAATTCAGGTCGAGTTCTTGCTCTATCCCTAACTCTTCACTTAAATGAATGACATTAAGATCAACTAGCTCACTGCGCATAGACAAGAATGAAGATGATATTAGAATAATCGTATCGGTATGCACGTGTGTTAATGCTTGCTTGAGGCATTCAGTGTCGGTGTATGTCACTATGTTCAATTTATCCTTATAATTTGACGTTCGAATATATCTTTTCATCAACTCCAAATAGTGCTCATTCTCATCAGCAAGCCAAAGTGTTATCCTCTCCATAAAACCAATCCTTTCGACAATAGAAATAGCACCGCAAATAAAGGAATGATCCTCTATTCGCGGTGCTTCCGCAGCAAGAATTAAATGTATTATATGGAATTTAATATATCATGAACTTAGCTGTTCGGCAATCATTTAAATATTTTTTTGAATAAATTATTTTTTCTAACCTGTTTGTCCTTATATTGCTCCCAATCCACATCCACAAGTATGGATTTCAGAATCTGATCATACATTGAGCTATACTCGTCCTTGAATAAATATGCTTCCCAAGCATTCGCATCGCTCTTCCACTCATAACTCAACACTTGCAATCTATCATATTCCGGTAACCTGTGTATATTCAAGGGTTTAAGCATATCTAACCAATAGGGGCCATAAGAGAAGCTTGTCCATCGATTTGCAATCATCGAAACATTCTTACCGTACTCAAACCAACCTTTTATCTGCTCAATTCTATCCATAATTCTAGGTGATTCGAGACGAGTTCGATTCGGCCCTGCAACAACTAACACCTCGTCTGCTTGCCTGATCATATCCTGCACCAATACATCCTCCCAGTGATGGGACAGATCAACAAGAATGATTGATTCGGGAATTTCTAACAATAATCGAAGCTGATTCTCTGTGCTCCATTGATCGACTATCGCATAGGGGTTTTGTGGATATAATGCTGTAGAGCCTGCGTACCATACTTGATCCTTCTGCAATTTATGACCGTGTAAAATTTGTTCGTGCGGGAATTGATATCCTTCTGGAGCCTCACCATATCCATTGCATCTCTGGAATAGCTCAGGCTCATTAACAGGATGCTCTATTAACGCATGGTCAATCTGATAACGCCTAAGCTGCCCCGCTAACCCCATACAAGTAAAGCTGCTTCCTGCACCGGGGTATAAGCTTAATAAGACGATTAGCCTCTTATCGGGATTCTTCGTTGATTTATGAATAGGTTGATTCTGCTCCTTCTTCATATCATTCTGTATACGTTGAAGCTCAAGCTGAACCTCTAGCGCAGACGCATAACGATCCTCTGGATGGTTGCTTAGTAACTTCTCGATAATTACAAACAGGTGCATAGGAAGCTGCTGTAATTTAGTCTTCTCCGCTAGGGGGATTCCCATTAAATAATAATATTGACCATCACTTAATAAATAATAAAGAATGGCACCAAGCGAATATAAGTCGGTTCTACAGTCAGTTTGCATCTGCTCAAATTGCTCTGGTGCTGCGAATCCAATCGTACCAATCTGCACGGTATCATTCGTGATCCCCTCCTTGTACTTGCGAGCTGTCCCGAAATCGATCAGAATCATCCGCTCATGCTCATCAATCATCAGGTTAGCAGGCTTCAGATCACGATGAATAATAGGGTCAGGCTGCTGATGCAGGTAATGTAGCACCTCACATAATTGAATCGCATAACTTATAATTCGCTCAAGTGGCAATCGATTTCCAGCTTTAAGGAAACGATCTAGCAAGGTCTCACCTTCTACATAATCCATGACGAGGTAACCGCTCTGACTAAGGTCTGACTGAATATAATCCACGATATGAGGGAGATTGGGATGTCTTAATCCGATTAAGGTAGCCGCCTCTGAAGCAATTCCATTCTTCATCCAGGGTGCAGGTAGCATTTCCTTAATGACCCACCGCTTGTTTAGAAGCTTCATGTCTTCAGCAATATATACTGAACCCATACTACCAGTGCTCAATACATCTGTAATTTTGTACCTTCCACCTAACAAATGATTAACCTGGACAAGCTGATTGTTCAAATGAAAAAACCTCCCCGACATAGATCGTCAACAGGAGGATACCATTCATGCGTGTAGCTCGGAATATCCTGAGAAACACAAACGACAGTAAGTCCTGTTCGTTCCGTTATCAGGCATTCTTTGCCATGTATTGGTTATTATACTGCTTCATCGGATATAAATCCAGATGAGATTTCGACTCATATTCTGAGATCCTCAGCATCAAGCTGGTTTTAGGAGCATTATTCCGATAGCTCTACCTCACGTGCTACTCATCTCAATTGAGCCGTCGATACCAATGCTCAGGTGTTGTAATGCCGCTTTTCCAAAACGGAGGGTTCACTTATACTTAATTAATGCTTAACGCAATGGCATACAATTATTAAGAGGAGTGAATGATCACAATGACAGCAACTCAAGAGGTCTTAGTCCGAAAGAATGAATTATTACAGAAGAAAATTCAATCCATGCTTCTTATCGAGAATAGAAACGGGCTTTCTTCACAGGATGAATTTCTTAAGAATAATTTCATACGAGAGCTATACAGCAATAATTATCAGCTTAATCACGCTTAGGTTATGTACCACACAATACTAATGCTAAAGGCTACCTTGTAACTCGAATCCAAGGGCGATCTTGATGCCAATCCACAATAATCGGTATTTGGTATACATGCTGCAGCATATCCGCTGTTAAGACGTCTTGCTTCATACCCGCTGCAGCAAGTCGTCCTTGATCGAGTAATGCCGCATGTGTGAATATAGGAATTATTTCTTCTATATGATGAGTGACATACACCATCTGCACACCATAGCCTGCGAAGTTTGTAATCCCATCTAGCAGCTTCTCTCGCTCGTACAAGTCTAATCCTGCACATGGCTCGTCCAAGATTAATAGCTTAGGATTTGTCATCATTGCTCTTGCAAGTAATACCTTCTTGCGTTCACCCTGAGATAGTAATCCTAATGGTTGCTTGCTTAGATGCGAAATTTGGAGCTCCACTAACATCCGTTCGGCCTTCGCTATGACTTCCTCTGGTATCGTCTGATAGAATCTCAGATACGCAAATTCACCTGTCGCGACAACCTCCCAAACTGGATCGGAAAGATTCAATTTTTCTAATAAGGATTGCCCCATATAACCAATTTCCTTACGCACCTCACGTAAATCTACAGTCCCATAGCGATATCCTAGAACATCAACCGTTCCTTGACTTGGAAACATATAGCCATTCATCATCTCTAATAATGTCGTCTTCCCAGAACCATTCTTACCAAGAATAACCCACTGTTCTCCGCGTTTCATGTGAATGTTAATATCGTTAAGTATATGCTTGTCATCTCTTCTTAGATGAACTCCGGTAAGCTGTATCATTTAATTTTCTCCCATTCTATACGTTCATTCAGATTTCATTGCTGGTTCATTCTCCCAACCTTCTCACATGGTCAATTTCCTCAGATACTGAATAATTAGACACACTTGGGGTTTCAAGAACTATCGGTACATTCTTGATTATAGGTGATTGAAGGAAATTACGGAAGTGCTCGTCTCCAATATGTCCGCGTCCAATGTTCGCATGGAAGTCCTTATTCGATCCATATGGATATCTGGAATCATTCAGATGTATAACCTTCAAGTGTGACCAATAATTAAGCTCCATACCTACTTGTTCAACCTGCTCCCAATTCGCTCCATTCCATAAACCACCCGTGAAAGCATGACATGTATCTAAGCAGAAGCCAATATAATCAGGCCTGTCCACTAGTGCGCGAATCTGTACAAGCTCTTGAAGTGTCGTACCCATTCCCGCAGCCTGATTCTCAATTAAGATGACAGCGCGACCATCCCATTCCCGAAGCACTTCATTCAGCATAAGTATAATATTGCGATACCCTTGCAACGGATCAATCCCAGCATATTTGCCATAATGAACAACGATTCCGATCGATCCACATGCTTCAGCGATGGCCAAGTCATTCTGCAGTGACAGCACTATTGTTTTCTTAAGTTGTAGTTGATCTGTAGCAAGATTAATAGGATAAGGTGTATGAGCTATGGAGGGCAGCTGATGTGTGATGCAGAACTCCTTACACCTAGCAGCATCGACAGGGTCGAATGATTTTATAGATAAACTACGAGGATTCTTAGGAAAATATTGAAAGGCCCCACAGCCCAAATCAAGTGCATACTGTGCAGCAGAGAGGAATCCATGACGGATACTAACATGGCAGCCTATTCTCATCGTTGACACTGTGGGCAATGAAAAGATTTCTTGCTAGAAACCGTGTTACGAACAATGATCTGCCCGCAACGATGACAGAGCTCACCTTCACGATCATAAACCCTGCACATGTGATTGTAGCTCCCGGTTAACGAATCACCATTATAGAAAGCCTGATCCATATATCCGCCTGCTTGCGAGGCTTCTATTAGTGTTCCATGCATAGATTCATATAGGCTGGACCATTCCTCAAGAGTAAGAGAAGATGGTGTTCGTGATGGCAGTATCCTTGCTGCATGGCATATCTCGTCGGAATAAAAATTACCAATACCAGCAATAATCGATTGATCCGTTAATTGTTTCTTTAACGTTCCTCTTCCACGCTCGAGTAATACCTTGAATGTGGATAAGCTGAGCGCAGGTTCGAATGGATCGGGGCCAAGCTCCGAAAGCCGTTCAGATAACTGTACCGGTGTGAATAAGTGCAAATAACCTAAGCGAAGTCCGATAAAATATAGCTGCTGCTCTCCGAAGGATAGCTGGACCTGTATGGTTCGTTCTGGCTTCTCATTCACTTGTCCGTAGAAAATCCATCCACCTAACATCAAATGTAGTAATAATACCTCATTGGATTCTAATGTGATTAATAGCATCTTGGCTCGTCGTCCCACACCAATAACCTGTTGACCTTCAACACGTGCTGTAAACTCTGGTATGCTCATATTCAAGGAACGCTCACGCTCGACTTGAACAGCCGTGACCCGCTTATTGGCAATCCTGACGTCTAGCATCTCCCGATAATGCTCCATCTCTGGCCACTCTGGCATAATAACCATCCTCTCAAGACACTTATATATCTTGTATCTCCTTGAAGTTGGTCAACTATACGATGCTACGATGACTAAAGCCCAAGATGAAGTGCAAATTCTTGGAGCGTCGGAAAAATAAAATCTGCTGCTATATCTAATTCGAGCTGATGATGAGCATATTCGTTGATTCCACTCACGCCGGTCAATATGAGCGCTGTTGGACATCCCGCTGCTGAACCTGAAGCAATGTCTGTTCTAACATTATCACCGACCATCCACACTTCTCCTGCTGTTAACCGCATACGTTCAAGTGCGTAATTCATCATAATTACAGAGGGTTTACCAATGATAGTCGGTTCTTGATCGGAAGCCGTTCGAATAGCCGCGGCAATTGAGCCTGCTCCAGGTAAGTAAGCAGTATCCGATGGCAATCGCACATCTGGATTCGTTAGGATCGATTGTGCCCCCGCCCGAATAAGCCTTACAGCAGTTTGTAGCCTTGCATATGTAAATTCCCGATCTAATCCTTGAACAACATAATCAGCGTGATCAGCATCGTCAGCACATAGGATATAGCCTGCATCAATGAGCTCACTCGTCAGCCCACTCTCACCAATACAGTATACGTGATTACCACATTCCCGCTCGTTAAGATACCTTACACTCGCCTGCGAGGTTGTGAATACCTCATGAGAATAAGCTTGTATCCCCATAGCCTGTAGGTGGCGGCTAACCTCTTCAGGCCGTTTAGTTGAATTATTCGTCATGAATAATAATGGGAAGCCATGATCTCGAATCATCTGAACAAATTCAACAGCATATGGAAGCCTTACTCCCCCCCGATATAACGTGCCGTCTAAATCGATGATAAATCCCTTGTAATTTCTACTCATTATATCCTCCTCTTGCAGTATGCGTTATGAACGTGTTATTCAGATGCTAAAATGTTAGCAAATCCACTTCACCGGACAACCCGCGATATGCCTTTGTCATCAATCGTGCCCTTCGCTTATGCAATTGCTCAACAAGCAGACGATCCTTGTCGGAGAGCCGACGAATCGTCTGTCGCTTCTCAGCACGATTCAGTGCCTCCTCCACAAGATCAAGCGCATGGTCGTAACGTCTGCACTGATGCTCATAGTACATAGCCAACTCAATGAGTGGCTGCAATGTATAGTACGTCTTTAGAGTCTGCCCAACTACACCAATTCCTGCAGCTTCATTCCACAGCGGGACAGCTCGCTCAAATTGTTTCTTTTTCTTATAAAGTGCGGCCATTGATAACAGATATTTGCGTTTCTTCTCCGCTGGTCGCTTTAATAACTCTACAAAAGCCTCCTCCGCCAAATCAGGTAAATCTGCTTGATCCAGCCATACCCCAATACGGAATACATCATCTGTATCCACGTGGCTTAAATCCAATTGCCCAGCAAGAATCGTGCCTAGATGAATCGCCAATGTAGCTAGAGATAGCACATCCAATTCATTATGCAGGAATACCCCCTCTAGCGGACCAACGTCACCATCAGCCAAATATTGAAAATAGATCATTGGTGCATACGCCCCAGAAACATCATGATGTCTACGAATGCCCAGACGCAGCTCCTCTACATTACTCAAACGACATGAAATAATACTATTCTTCCATAGATTCCGCGATATATATAAGAGATCTAGCTGCTCCAGTTCATCCTCCAAGAACGGAATTCGATTCAGCACATATCTATTCTTAACGATAGGCCAATCGAACGTCCGACCATTATAAGTAACCAAGTGCGTGAAGCTTTGAATGAATTCGTAAAAATATAGTAGCATCGCACGCTCTTCACCAGGGTGACGTATAAACAGCTGCGCAGCAATAAATTCCGAGTCGGTATAGTAACCATATCCGATCATGAATGGGACGTTACCTGCACCCACACCCAGACCTGTTGTCTCAGTATCGAAGAATAATAAATCCTTATGGGAAAGCACATTCTTCATCGTCTGGAAGCGCTTGGATATACGGCTTAACAGATTGTAACCTTCAATTAATTGCCCCATCTTATAATGACCATGCTCGTGATCAAGTGAGTAGCGACATTCACGCATAACGAAGCTTCCCTCGTCTGTCATAACTACACGACTATTCGAAGGAAGTATTAAATCTGTCGGTTTCTGCTCCGGGGACTGAATCGGTGATGTGCTCCGTAGACGCTGAAGCCGGTCTTGCAGATTACTCATGTTACCCACTCCCCCAACCCTCTCAACAGGTCAAGTGCATGCTGCTTACCTAATAAACCTACCTCTTCTACAGGCCCAACACAAGCAGGACAACCGCTTAAGCACGAACACTTGCATATTAAGCGGGTTGCTTCCTCTAATAAGCTGCCATGCAGCTCGAACAGACGTTCACATAGTCCAATTCCTCCTGGATATCGATCATAGAAGTAAATGGTTGGTTTCTTACTCTGGGTCGCTTTTACCTGCGGCACAACGCGAATATCCATCGGGTCACACATCAGGTATAACGGTGCAATGTGCACCAGCACATTAGCTAAACCAAGCAGCGCAAATTGCAGATCATTCGTTGACCTTCCCGTAGTTGCTGACTCTTCGAGCGTAAACCAATAGCTGCTCGTATGCAGCTGTTCCTCAGGAAGGTGGATCGGTCCTGAGCCGATATTCTCGTGGGTGCGAAGCTTAATTTTTTTGAATATAGTAGGTTTAGAGTTCACTGTCACTTCGCCGTAATATCGGGACAATCCAGGATGCTCGCGCTCGCGGTCCACGTGTAATACATGTAGATCTATCGCCATATTCGCATCTGTGAAGTAATCGACCTTCACCTCGCGTACAAATGCCTTCTTCTCCTCATAATCGAGCTTCTCTACTTGAAACTGTACACCCTCGTGGATGTAAATCGCTTCATCATGAATCATTGTGGGCGCGCTGAAACGATCAATCTCACCAATAACCTTAGGCCCATGCGTAACATCTATGATAACAAAATTCTCCTGAGCCGCTGACCGCAGTGAAATGTGATTAGCCGGGAAAGCCTGATCCATCCAATACCAACGATTGTTAACCTGGTGAACAACCCGCTCCTCCTGCAGAAATTCGAGTACATCCGACAAGGACTCCCCGCCGAACTGCTCATCCTGCTCGAATGGTAGCTCATAAGCAGCACACTTAATATGATCGATCAGGATGATCAGATTATCTGGATGAATACGGGCTTGCTCTGGTGGACGATCGAAGAAAAATTGTGGATTTTCTATAATATACTGATCCAGCGGGTTGCTGCTTGCCACAAGGAATGTGATAGAGCTCTCGCAGCGTCTTCCTGCCCTTCCGGACTGCTGCCACACACTAGCGATCGATCCAGGGTAACCGTTCAGCACACAGGCTTGCAGCTGTCCTATATCAATACCAAGCTCCAGCGCATTCGTGCTCACTACACCACGAATCTCACCATTCCGTAAGCCTCGCTCGATCTCCCTTCGCTGCTTGGGGAGATATCCACCTCGATATCCACGAATCGACTTGCTGCCCAACTCCGACTTAACCATATCCTGAAGGTAGGTTAACAAGAGCTCTACCCTAACTCTGCTGCGTGCGAATACAATCGTTTGGATACCATTCTTAAGCAGGCTTGCCGCCAGCTTCTGTGACTCTAGTACACTACTTCTCCGAATTCCAAGCTGCTTGTTCACGACAGGAGGATTGTAGAATACAAAGTGCTTCTCTCCTGCAGGCGCCCCATTATTATCTATGAGCACTGTCTGCTCTTCAATTAAACGTTCTGCATGCTCCTTCGGATTATCTATCGTTGCTGAGGCACATATGAATTGTGGGTTGGAGCCGTAGAATCGACATATCCGCTTCAAGCGTCGAATGACATTAGCCACATGACTACCGAATACACCACGATAGGAATGCACCTCATCAATGACGATATATTGCAGGTTCTCAAACAGCTTCACCCACTTCGTATGGTGAGGCAATATTGCTGAATGCAGCATATCTGGATTTGTAACGACAACATGCCCCGCATTACGAATAGCTTGTCGAACCGTTGGAGGAGTGTCTCCATCGTATGTATGCGTCTTAATATCCGCGTCCATCCGATTCACGAATTCCTGCAGCTCAGCTACCTGATCCTGAGCCAGTGCTTTCGTCGGGAATAGATACAGCGCTCTAGCACTATCATCCGCTAGAATCGCTTGCAACACAGGGAGATTATAACAAAGCGTCTTACCCGACGCTGTAGGGGTTACCGTTACGACATGGTGACCCGAAGTCGCTTGAACGAAAGCATCATGCTGATGCGTATATAATTGTGTGATCCCTTTATCGACTAGAGACTTGCGAATCTTAGGATGTAAACCATCCGGCATATCCGCATACTTCGCATCTCGAATCGGAATGGTCCGCCAGCTCGTCACCTGCTCCATTAATTCCGGTGTCAAGCGAAGCTGCTCGATCCATTCTTCAATCGTATTTGTTCTTCCCGTTATTCGATTCATTCGACGGCTTCCCCTCGGGCTATTCTTAAGTATATTCTATCAGAATATATGTTCGTGTGGCAATACAAATACGGAATCAACGGAATCAACGGAATCAACACCTTCCGCAATTCAGCAATTTTCGATGAATAGTGACTAAACTGTCGATTCCTGCGATTCCCCGGGAAACAATGATCATTTCCATAGCCTCTTATTTAAAAAAACATGATATAATTAGCTTATAACAGATAGAGGATGTGAATGCCCATGTTACGAAATCATAGAGGTCTAACCTTGACGGAAATACTGGGTGCTATGACCATCCTTGGCATTGTTGTGCTGTTATTCATTAGTGTATCTAACTATACAGTTGTTCGAACAAGTAAAGGTGATATGAAATACGATGCGCTTGTATTGGCGGAGAATGAGTTAAAGCAGCTTGTATTTGATACGAATCAGAATTATCTAGCAGTAGGATCACAGGACGCTAAGCTTCCCGAAACTATTGACAGGTATACCGTTTATGTGGATGAGTATCCTTTTGCAGGAACCGATCGTGACTATAATCCTTCAACACCCACTAACCCTGCCACTCAAGTATCTGTACAAGCCATTGTAAATTTATATAATGGAACAACACCAGAATCAACAATTATCACTGTAACCGTCTCTTGGGGAGGTTAAACCATGAACTTACAAAATCAGAGGGGATTAAGTCTCTTAGAAGTTTTAGCCTCTCTTACACTATTAACCGTCGTGCTAGGAGTAGCCTTCCTACTATTCGGATCCGTGAACAGTCTATTCAATGATTCTGCGCAAGATTATACCGATAAAACAGATCTTAGAACCACAATGAATACAATCTCCGATCAAATGGCAGATGCTACTTTAGTTCGATTACATAATGCGACGGAATTGCGATTTCGAACATTTGAAATGACCTCTCTTCAAGCTCGAGCTATCGTGTATAATGCTGTTGATCGTACAATCTCCTTGTACTTATCTACTGATGCATCTTTTGATTTAAGTACTGGTGCATTCACTCAACAGCAAGTACTCGCAGAGAATGTTGAACCCAACACCGCTCAAGCCATACCTGCATTCACCGTTAGCAATGTTACCTCAGGGAATTCAGTTGACCTTGCAATTGGTGATACCCTTGAGGATGTACTTATCCGAATCTCCGTTAATTTTGCTTTAACTAGGATCGGTGCCAATAATCAGAAGATAATAACCTACAAACAATTAGAATCCATCATTCCAACAGTTAAAGCAGAATTGTATTAATAATTACGGACAGCTAACGCCATTGCCGTTATTAGCAAGCTGGCTTGGTGTTGTACCGAAAACGGTAGAAGTTGCAATTATCGAAGTTGTATTATTATACGCTGATAGAACGATTCCTCCAGAACCTTGAATATTTAATGTCGCACTCGAAATATCTATATACTCATTTGCTGTCAGATAGATATTACGTGCGCTGAAGGTAGAACCTTGAGCAGATATATAAGTACCTGCTGACATACTAATGTCGGTCTGTCCCGTACCTGTTTCGAATATCGCTCCGTCAATTTGAATAGGACCATTGCAAGATTTCAAAGTAATATTACCTCCAGCAGCTTGTGTATGTATATCTGCACCAATGAATATCCCTTCAGGTGCTGTATAAACAACGGGGACATTATTTGACAATTGAATATCCCCATAGCTTTCCGGAATGAATAACATACCTGTCGTTGTTATTGAACCAGTAGCTTCAAGCTCCTGAATGGTATAGGTTTCCTCTACGCCATTCACGAACGTCATGGCTTCCCCCTCTACAGCACCTGGCGGTGGTGTAGAACCAGCAGCATAAATCGCATACGTTGTTGACGAATCCTCATTACCTAGTATACTTACCTTAATTTTATAAGCTCCATCAGGCACCGTTGTTGGAATGACAAGTGGTATACTACTAGTGAAATTATCTATCGTTCCCGTTCCAACAATAGGTGTTGAATAAGAAGCACCTGTGTCATGAATAAATTCAGCTTGAACTTCTGTACCATCTGCGTAACCAGATGCATTAACAGTAACAGCAATGACTTGGAACGCTCCTTCTTCATGTGTTTCAGGATAAACAGCCGAGCTTAACTCAGTCATACTATAAATATAACTATTATCTGTAATTGGATTCCCATCATTATTAATGCTTACGTAAATTCGATAACTGTCAATGGGAACACTAGCAGGAATCGCAATGGGTAGAACTACTGATGTCCCACTCGAAGGCATTGTGCCAGCGTTAGCTAGGCTGTAATGTACAATCAAATCATCGTCTGGATCCCTCAACTCAATCGAGATAGTACGGTCTGTACTAGAAAGCGCATCTGAAATCTCGATCGTTACTTTAATATTGTATACATCTGTAGTCGAGATAACACTTACATTAGTGATACTTTCAATTAGTGGTTTAATCGTGTATTGCAGGGATGGTCCCAAATGGGGGTACTCTGCCCCGTCATAGAAAGTTTGAATATAGTAAATCGACGCTGGTAAATCTGCCAAGTTATCAAACTCAACATTACAAAAATCACCAAAAATGATACAAGTGTTGGATACAGTTTCCGTTCCATCTGATAGGCTAACAGTGATAACCTCATTATCAGGAATATTACTAGTTTCAACCACAATAGCAAGTGGAGGATCTGGTGCTTCATTCACAAATTGTTCGTCTGTACCTAATATTGTTACTCCCTCAACTTTTGGACTATACTCTCCCACATTAAATCGAGTACTTAATAATTTCTCTACACCACCAACTGAAGCATATACGACAACATCATAATCAGCATAATTTACTAAATCTAAAGCCTCTCTATTTTCCCATTCTGTACCGGTTCCAGACACAACAGCATATTGTCTATATGTAACTACCAATCCATTGGGAAGTGTAAATTCAGTCTCACCATAATGATCCTCAAGAAATTGTAATTTATCCAATACATTACCAGGATGTCTTGCGATTGCCTGCATGCCAGTGATCGTTAATTGATTAACAATCTTCTCCTTCTCGCTTCTAATGATTTGTAATTCTGAATTAGAGCCCAAATAAAGAACACTGGGGACTATAAGTATTAACAGCATAGAGATCATTAATACGTAGAGTAGTGCCGCACCTTTTTCGTTCAGCTTCAATTGCAGCACTCCTTTCTACACCTAAATAATTAATGTTGTTAACAAACCCCAAGTTGGCTTTATGGTTCTATTGAATCAGCAATTCTGTCTCTCAGCAATGTTATCAAGTTACCCGCATTCGTATTAAAAATCGTCCAGGCTAAGTAATAATCATCCAATTCTTTGCTCTGATAGCCTGAGCGCATCAATTCTCCTGAAGCCATCATTTTCTCGAATATAAGCTCGAGCTCACTATCTTGCAAATCTCTTGCCATAAGTCGTAGGCTATCATATCTAGCCAAGACTGCTTTCATACCGTTCATATCTTCCTTCTTAAACTGATTAATCATCTGCGTCATAATGCTATTATTCTCAATTGTAATATATTGATAGAGTCCTTTCTTAGCTGCTGAGAATACAGTCTGACCCTTATTATCCAGTAAGAAATCCAAGCTCACAGCTCGATTCGTGTCATCCCATGTAACTTCAGCACCTAAGGTTTCAGATAAATCACGCAAGGGCATATAGATCGTTCCATTATAGAATATCGATTCCCTCGACAGCTCCATGGGCTGACCATTCACATTCATGTTAATCTTACTGAAGTAAACAGAGATATTCTTAAATTGACCATCAGCTATTGTGTAGCCTGTACTTAGAATGAATGCAACAATTGCAACGATGATAATTCTCTTATTACGCATTCCGATTACCTCCCCCTACTATGGCTGTGATTCTATGATTCTCATGAATTCTTCATTCGACATGACAGGAACTCCAGCTTTATTCGGAATATCTGAGCTTATAGCTGGCAGGTCGTGGAATGTTCCCGCATATTTAGGTGCCGTATATACAGTTAAGCCTAACTTGATTACGTATTGATCGCCTACCTGAGGAGTTAAACTCCATTCACGAATGTTAACAACTCTCTTTATTGTATATAATTGCCCCAGAAATTCTGTAACCTGTGGGTATGTTCCTATTGCAGTGAGCGATAGGATTTCTGGTTTTATTGGTGTAGCTAACTTAGGCTCAATCGGTGCGGGTGCAGGTTCAGGTGCAGCAGCGGAATCTGTTTCTACAGTAGGAACAGCAGCTGACACGACAGGTGCCTTCTTCATTGCATGCTCAATATAGTCTGCCAATTCATCCTTGACTTCAGCTTCTTGGTCTCCAATGGCTAATTCGGTAATAAGCGCCCCGGAGACTTGTTCTATACTTTCAAATTCTAGTAAGAGTCGAGAAATCTCAAAGCTAGTAGGTACTTGAACAATTAGTGCCTCAATATCCTTCGCGTCCACCTTCACAGGTAATGGTGATTGAGCAATCAAGTTACGTTGCTTCTCTAGGTTGTCGATATTCTGATTGAGCATAGCCTTCTCTACAAAGTCAGGCTGTGTCTTCGTTGTGAACAAGTAAAGTACTACGATTAATCCAACTATAATAACTGTGATCAATTGGTTAATGGGATTCTTCATTTGAATAGATAGCTTCTTCAAGAGGTTTAAGTTCATGGAGCGACCTCCTTACCCATATCCAGAGCCGCCAGTTTAATGGTTAATGTCGTTTGGTAAACATAAATTTCCTTTTGCACAGATTCGTCAGTAGTTGACGAGGTTGTCTGTTCTTTATATTGGTTTACTTCTCCCCAAGCAGTCTCTATCTCATCTGGTGTGAACAGCCCTGAATCCATCCAAGTATCTATACTGGGAACATCCGGCATATCTATTCTAGGAACGATTATGCCATGTTGTTCTTCTGCAGCCTTCTGTTCCATTAACCATCTCAGATCATTCAATATTCGCTCGCTCTCATCCTTAGGAGGTGTAATATCCCCCTCAAGGTTTGCAATAAACTCGTCTGGATCAATAGCATTTGAAGTGTTGTCCGACTGTCCTATCAAACCTGGAATCGCTCCCAATGCACCGCTAGGATTATCGGTTGGAACAGCACCCGCATTCGTTAATCCGACCCGTTCAATATTGGAAGCATTCACACTATCTATTGAAGTAGTCTCATCAAGAATTGCAATATATCTAGCTATTTGTTGTAAATTAGCAAATTGAGAATCTACCTTGAGCTCACCTGATGAATCGACTTGAAAGCTTATTACTCTTGATGTGGCTGGCAAAGAAGAAGAAATCTGCTTCAGAATTTGTATCCAATCTCTTCTATACTCCTTAAGCGCTGTAACATCCGCCTGAAAATCTTGGAAGTCCTCCGCAAGGGGGTCTGGCTGTCGCATAGCTCTTAGGCTATTGATTTCAGTCTGCAATAGGATTATTTCATCATTCTTCTCCTCAATCGAAGTGCCATTATTAAATTCTGCATAAACTAAAACCATTGCAATGGATATATATATGAGGATAACTGACAGCATAACTGGCCAGAATATGGTCTGAATTCGTGACTTTCTTGGGAGTAGATTAATATTCATTAATTCATATTCCCCCTTAAAGCTAACCCGAATGCAGTAGCAATGGAAGGAAATACGAGCTGTAAATCAGTTTCACTAGATTGAATATGCTCACATGAAATCATAGTAACTTCTCTTGCCAATCGTTCTTCTAAGTGCGAACGAACCTCATCGATTCGTTCTACATCTCCAGATATAATAACTCGATCGAATTCATGGTCACGATGATTTAACGTATACCGATAGAAGTTAATTAGTCGTTCTAGCTCGTGAACAAGCTCATTACATGCATTGTTGAAATCATTATCCCCACCTGTTATTTGTAAGATTGACAGTAAATCATTATCATCTATTACCGCTCTCTCTTGATTCGCTTGAGGAAAATTGATGTAGATGTTTCGTGTGATTTTCAGCAGTCCATCATGAAAGATACTGACGTCAGTAGCCATCTGGCCTAAATCGACTAACAAGATAGTTTGGTGTGTCATTGTATCATTATCATCAAGCTTACGAATAGTGCGATATAAGGATAGTGGTTTAATCTCAACACTTGTAAGCTCAATTTGAGCATCACGAATGACATCCACAAACTCTGTTACTCGCTCACCAGGTGCTGCAACAAGCATGACTTCACACATTTGCCCAGGTGCTGTCTCCGTATCTATCGAGATATTATCGTCTTTCTTTTCAGTTATTAGTCCAAACAAAGGGTCTGACTCTGCTGCGGTCTGCTGATATCCCTCTTTAATTTCATTGGTTGCGGTAGCATTATTCATTAATGATTGTTGCTTCTTCAATGATTGATCCGACTGACCACTTAGTTTTAAGTAATCGAAGTATGGCTGCTCAAAGGGTAGATGGATATTATGCTGCATCTCGAAGTCTATCAGCTTATCCATTTCCTTCTTCTCCAGATTGGGCAGCTTCAAAAATCTCACCATAACAATCGGACTAGGTAAGGCAAAGTGGGCTTTTTTTACTTTTACATTCAACCTATTCACAGCCGACTGAAGAGTCTGCAATAATCGGAATGCATCAATAATCTTACCTTCATCCAAGCATTTGTCAGTAAGAGGCTCAATCGAATAAGCAAGAAGCTTTGGAGCCTTAGAAGTGATATTTGTTAAAAGGACGACTTTTACGGCATAATCCGTGATCTCGATTCCCATATACGTTTTTGTAGGCAGTATCGAATGTTGAATAGTATTCCAGATCTTGTGGATCAACCAAAGTCACCCCCTTCATTGTTGTCGCATTCCATATGAATTATGGAAGAAAACCCAGATACCAAGCTATGATCGAATTGCCCCAAGCGTATGAGATCAATGATCCCATTGCGATATACGGTCCAAAAGGAATGTATGCTCCTCTCTTCGTTCTCCCACTAAGCAGCAGAATGACACCTATAAGAAAACCAAGTAAGCTGGCAAGGAATATAGAAAGCAGTAACAGTTTAAAACCTAGCATTAGACCAACAAAAGCGAATAATTTGACATCACCGCCGCCCATCGCTTCCTTCTTAAGAATAAAGCTACTAACTACACTTATGAGATAGATGATCCCTCCACCTAAGATGAAGGACATCCCATAATTCCATAGCGGCAGGTCATGTATGAATAAGCGGATAATTATGCCGCCTACTACACCGAATGCAATAACTTTGTTCGGTATTATCATTTCACGAAAATCAGTTTGTACAATAACGACCAGGATTGAAATGATGAACACGGCAACAACCGTCTCCAATTGCCAACCGAACATCCAACCAGCCCATGCGAACAATAAGCCTGTAGTCAGCTCTCCCCAGAAGTATGCAGGGGATATACGCGCGTGGCAGTACCGACATGACCCTCTGAGTGTTAGGTAACTAAGTAATGGTACAAGTTCCCAAGGCTTCAAAGGATGACCACAAGTGGTGCAGTGTGAAGGTGGAAAAGCGATTGACTCCCCCTTCAGCATACGGATCGCAACAACATTAAGAAAACTCCCGATCAAGAGACCAAAGAAAAATAGGAATATGGATAGGTAGATGATGATTATAGTTTCCATAAGGTCTCCTGTCGGGATGGCTTTAAGTTTAGAGAAAGTTATCTTCGAGAGCTACGAGTTACGATGCTGAAGGTGTACCAGCAGATGCGGTATAGGCACCACCCGCAGTTAGAGTAAGAGTTACGACAACCGTAGAATAAGAGAGATTAAGAGTTTGATTCATTGGTGCTGAAGTCAAATATCCAGCAGTGACCAAGTCACCAACAGTGACTGTTGCTCCATTAGCTGGTGCAGTAGTTTGTTGCATTGCCCACATCACAGCTGCGCTTTCTATTAAGGCTTTCGTTTGGGTATCTGCTTTTGTTTTAGAATTTGAGATTACTCCACCAATACTCGGCACAGCGATAGCAGCAATTACCCCTAGAATTACAATAACAGCTAGTAACTCAACCAAAGTCAGACCTTTTTGATTTTTCCTAAACTTCATTTTCATCGTCATAAAAGTGTTCATATAAAATTCCTCCTATTAATTGAAAACATTTTCTTTAATTCTCTATCCGATATTCTCCATCAACTTAAACATAGGCAGCATAATCGATAATACAATCCCCCCAACAATTAATGTTAGAAACACAATCATTAGCGGTTCTAGCAATGATTTCAGCCGATCTGCCATCGTATCGACATCGTTCTCATAGAAATCGGCAACCTTCTCAAGCATGGAGTCTAATGATCCTGACTTCTCACCGATTGCCATCATCTGTACGACCATCGGAGGGAATATCCAGGTTTTGCGGAATGGTTCTGCAATAGATTGACCACTCCTAAGCCCTTCTCTCGACTCCTCTATAATCTTAGCGATAACGACATTATCAACGACCTTGGCGACAATGGTCATTGCTTGAAGCAGAGGTATCGCTGCTGCGAATAACGAACTAAATGTCCGACTGAATCGGGCAATGGCTTGCTTATGCTGTAATTTACCAAATACAGGGACCTTCAGCTTCAGATAATCAATCGCATAATAACCTTTTGGATGCTTCTTCAATAATCTCACCAGCAGCTTAGGGGTGATTAACATGAATGGAACCAAGTACCAATACAGCTGAATCCATTCACTAATGGCAATTACCACTTTAGTTGGTAGCGGCAATTCAATCCCCATTGCTTCAAAGTTGGCGACGAATTTAGGAATAACGAAGATCATCATAATGGTCACGACGACACTAGCCATCACACCCATGATTGTAGGATAGATCATCGCAGATTTAACCTTTTCCTTCGTATTGTGTTCCTTTTCAAAGAACTTGGCTAATCGATCGAGCATTTCGTCGAGATTACCACTCGCTTCACCAGCCCGTACCATACTGATAAATACAGTACTGAATATGGATGGGTGGCTTCCGGAAGCTACTGAAAACTGTGTGCCTCGCTGCATTTCTTCTGCTACATCTACTAGAATCTTCTTGAAGGTTTTACTCTCAGTCTGCTCTCCTAGTATCCTCACCGCCTCTACAAGACTTATTCCTGCTTTATACATCGTCGCCAGCTGTCGGCAAAAGACGGTAAATATCTCAGTTTTTACTTTTGGTGCTCCAAATTTCAGTTCACGACTTAAGATACTTGTAGCTGCATCGAATAGTTCGAGAATCCATAGGTCTCTAGCTTTCAATTCTTCCATAGCAGTCTGGAAGCTGGCGCTCTCTAAAGTGCCTTTGTGCTGGCGGCCAGCCTGATCAACCGTCACAAAACGGAATTTCGGCATATTTATTCACTCCGTTGCTGGGATACGAGTAATAGGACTACTTTCACTGGATTTCTGCAAATCCGAACAGTGCATCCTTGGCTGTCTCAACACTGATTCTTCGTTGCTGTAATAATTCTCTAAGCGCATTCTCCATCGTTTGCATCCCTTGTGCTTTGCCGGTCTGCATAGCGGATCGAATTTGATGAACTTTCTCTGAGCGAATCAGATTAGATACTGCTGGAGTATTCACTAGTACTTCAATCGCTGCAACTCTACCCTCTGTATCTATTGTTGGTAATAGCCTCTGAGCCATAACTCCTAAGAGGACTGCAGCAAGCTGAACACGAATTTGTTGTTGTGCTTCTGGTGGGAATACATCTATGATCCGGTCAATCGTCTGAGGTGCATCCGCTGTATGTAGGGTCCCAAAGACCAGATGGCCTGTCTCTGCAGCTGTTATAGCTGTGCTGATCGTCTCAAGGTCTCGCATCTCACCGACAAGAATAACATCGGGATCTTGTCGCAGTGCGGCACGTAGCCCTGTTCCAAAGGAAGCGGTATCAACACCAATCTCTCTTTGATTTACGATACATTTCTTATGCTCATGCACAAATTCTATTGGGTCTTCCAAGGTAATTATGTGTTCATTACGAGTGCGATTAATATAATCAATAATAGCTGCTAGCGTTGTAGATTTACCACTGCCAGTAGGTCCTGTTACAAGAAGTAGACCTTGAGGTTTATTCGCAAATTGTTGAGCCATAGCAGGTAACCCTAATGCTTCCATAGCAGGAATCCTCGAAGGGATCAACCGAATCGTTAAGCTAACATTACCTTTCTGCTTGTATGCATTAATCCGATATCTAGATACATCAGGAATGCCATGTGATAAATCCATGTCACCCCTCTCTAGAAATTGCTCGTACTGCTCACCACTCATGAGCTCTCTTGCCAATTCTACTGTCTGAATCGAGGTCATAACCTGCTGATTAGCTGGTTTCATCTCACCGTGTATTCGGAACATCACAGGTGAGTTGACTGTAACATGGATGTCTGAAGCTTTATGCTCATAAGCTAATCTTAGTAATTCATCCGCAGTCATAAGATCCCTCCTACTCTATTATCGGTTTTATACTCCTGTATGAATAGTAAAGTTTCGACATGAAATCCGCTCATATGACTAATCTTTACTCGTAACTCTGAATACCTCTGAAATTGTTGTTAGTCCAGCTGCGGCTTTAAGAAGTCCGTCCCTCATGATCGGGATTAATCCGTGCTGAATAGCATGATCTCGATATTCGTTATCTGATCGTTTCTGTAGGATCATCGAACGTAAAGCATCATCAATATGAAGAATCTCATGAATAGCTAATCGACCTCTATAACCAGTTCGTCCACATTCACTACAGCCTCTGCCTCGTAGCAATTTCTCTACGACAATCTCATGACGTTCCATAAGATTTAGCTCTTCACTATTCGGTATGTAGGGTTCGATACAATGTGTACAAGTTCGACGGACTAATCTTTGGGCAACAATACTATTAATTGCGGATGAGATGAGAAAGGGCTCAATTCCCATATCTATTAATCTACTTATGGAGTTAACTGCGCTATTCGTATGTAGCGTGCTTAGTACCAGATGACCTGTCATCGCAGCACGAATAGCAATTTCTGCTGTTTCCGAGTCGCGAATTTCACCAACCATAACAATATTCGGATCTTGGCGAAGAATGGATCTGAGCCCTCTAGCAAAGGTTAGACCTGTTACAAGATTAACTTGAACCTGATTAATCCCTTGTAGCTGATACTCAACTGGATCCTCTACCGTAATTATATTCACTTCATCCCGATTCAACCGAGATAGCGCCGAATATAAGGTTGTCGTTTTCCCACTACCGGTTGGACCGGTAATCAGCATCACACCATGCGCACTCTCTACACCTTGAAGGAATAATTTCAGATTATGTTCAGACAAACCTAGCTTGTCCACCTCAGTTAAGGAATTGCTAAGATCCAGTACCCGCATAACAACCTTCTCACCATGAATAGTAGGAAGTGTAGATATACGAATATCTACCTTGCGGAATTCAATATCCATCTCAACTCGTCCATCCTGCGGTACTCTACGTTCGGCAACATTCAAGTTAGCCATTATCTTAACCCTTGCCACGATGACTGAGTGCATATTCGGCGGCATTGTTCGTTCAGTACGCATAATGCCATCAACTCGATAGCGGATACGTAAGCTATCCTCTTGAGGATCAATGTGGATATCACTAGCACCAAGTTGAACAGCTTGGATAATAATCTGATTCACTGTCTTCACAACGGGTGAGTCGTCTTCCTCAGCTAATTGTATCGGTTCATCTATATCTTGAGCTTGTAAATTCTGATTTATCTTTTCAATTGTATCCTGTAATCCATAGTATCTCTTAATCGCACGTTCTAGCTCATCCTTCGATGCAATAACAGGTTCAACCCTGAGACCTGTAGCCATACGTATTTCATCGATTGCATAATAATCTAGTGGGTCAGACATAGCTAATACAAGCTTACTCCCTTCAACACGCAGTGGTATAACACCATGCTGTTCGGCAAGCTTCTGTGGCAATAGATTAATGACCTTCTGTTCAATCTTCTGTCGGTACAATTGAACATGTGGAATGCCTAATTGAAATTCCAGCACTTCAATGAATTGCTGCTGCGTAATATATCCCTGAGATAATAGCACGTCACCAAGCCGCATCTTTAATTCCTTCTGCTCGCCTAACGCTTTCTTTAATTGTTCTTCTGATATTACACCCGCATCTAGCAACAAATCACCAATCCGTTTACGAACTAGAGCCATAACGATCACCCCCATAATCACGAAATGAAAGAATAAAAATAATAAAACCGACCCACATCTACTTGAAAATCAAATAGAAAAAAGGTCGGTTGCACTACTCGCTCCTGACAGTCCAAGCGCCCAATTACAGTCTGTCGATCATAGCTTCTCTTTGCGAATGGCTGGTTAATGTTGTCGAATTGTGTAGATATATATTTATTTAAACAGATTAACGATATTCCGTCAACTACTAATGACCTATGGAAAAGCTTGACAAATAGTTCGAATTACCTATTTCTCTCAACTGAATACTTCCGCCAATTTGGCAAAATGATTGGATTGCATCAGCATATCCACGTTCAATATGCTCAACACCCGTTAAACGAGTCGTTCCCTCGGCCATTAATCCAGCAATTAACAGGCATACACCGGCTCGAATATCTGTTGCGTGAACCCAATCACCATGAAGGGGAGTTCCTCCTTGAATAAAGGCACTTGCACCACGCACTTCAATCGATGCTCCCATTCTACGTAACTGATCAATATGGCTAAACCGTTTAGGATATACTTTATCATTAATAATACTTCGACCTGCTGCACGTAATAGCATAGCTGTGAACGGCTGCTGTAGATCAGTTGCGAAACCGGGATACATCCCAGTTCGAATTCTAGAAGCCTTCAATGTAACGTCGCCGTTGACATGAATAGATTGCTCGCCAACGGTAACCTCTAAGCCAATTTCCTGTAACTTGGCGATACAAGATCCCAGATGCTCAGGAATGATACCATCAACAGTTACCGATCCCCGCGTCGCCCCGGCTGCTGCTAAGAAGGCTCCTGCAATCAGACGATCAGGAATAACCTGATATGAGCATCCACTAAGCTTCTCGACTCCATCGATACGTATAATACTTGTCCCTGCACCGCGGATCTTAGCACCCATCTGATTCAATAAATTCGCTGTATCCACAACTTCAGGATCAGTAGCAGCATTCCTCAGAATCGTCGTACCAGATGCAAGACTTGCGGTTAGAATTGCGTTCATCGTTGCACCTGAGGTAATGACATCGAAGAAGATATCAGCACCTTGTAGATGAGCTGTCTCAACTGTATAATATCCTTCATTAAACGTTATCTTAGCTCCAAGTGCCTCTAGAAATTTCACGTGCTGATCAATCGGTCTGGATACGAAATCATCTCCACCTGGATAGCCGATCGACACCTTACCACATCTCGCTAATAATGCACCTATAAAGTAGTATGAAGCACGGTATGTAGAGGTGAGGTTCATATCCAACTCGCCACTGAACAAGTTGCTTGAATCGATCACGATATCTCCGTTAACTGATCTATGTAGCGTGATACCAATACCCTTCATAATCTCTTCTATAGCCAGAACGTCATATATATTAGGAATACCTGATAAGGTAACGGGTTCGTCAGTTAAACAAGCAGCAACCATTAATGCTAAAGAGCTATTCTTAGAGCCTGGAATTTTGATCGTACCGACCAATGGATTTCCTCCATTGATTTCAATATATTTCATAGATTCAGCCTACTTTCGCATATAAAAACCGTTATAAATATTACTTGGTTTACTGTAATATGTCAACAATTGAATGATCTACCTAGTGCATAATCCCTCATTAGATTTGGCAACTTATACTGTCGGATCGTAATCGTTCTGACAAGGATAATACAAATCTATGTAGGGAGGGCAATAACCATGGCTAGAACCGATGATAGGTCAAGCAATGTTGAGAAGATGAAGAACAACGTACAGAATACCATTGAGAACCTAGAAGAATCCGAAGCATACTTATCTGAGCATGCTGACGAAATCGCAGGGCAAGAACTAAGTAATGTCAAGAATAAAAACGCCAACAGACGACAAAGCATCGATAATACTCGTGAAGAAATTAAAGATGAGGCTTCTTTCCAAGGCGAATAAGTCAATTATTCATTTTCATAATGAAAAGAAGCAAGGAATTGGTAACCGACCTTTTCCTCTGCTTCTATTTTCATGGAACGTCTAGGGACATTATCCCATGTTTCGACATTATTCACTATAGGACTTAAGATGTTTTTTCTTGTCGATCGTAAAGGACCAGAAATCAGCTGCTATATAGCTATTATCGAATATATCCTGGATCTCACGTAATAGTAATTCCGTTGATTCCTCTTGATATCGCGGGCTTATGTGTGTAATGATCAAAGCGCCTACGCCACCCTGTAATGCAGCGCGTGCAGCATCCTCCGTTGTTGAGTGATGGTAATCGTAAGCTAGATGCTGAAGCTCTTTGGAGAAGGTGGCTTCATGTACGAGCACATCTGCTTTATCTGCTAAATGACTAATATTCAAGCACGTTCGAGTATCTCCCAAGATTGTAACCACTCGCCCAGGAATAGAATCACCTATGAAATCAGCTGCGATTAAAACCGTACCATCACTAAGCGTTACATCGTTCCCTTGCTTCAAAAGTCCAAACTCAGGTCCCGATGGTATACCAAGCTTCGTTAATTTGCGATAGTCGAGCTTTCCTGGCTTGTCCTTCTCTTCTACACGATATCCATAACTATCAATTCTATGCTCTAACCGTGCAGCATATATACGATAATGATCGTCCTCATAGATGGAGGACAGTTTATCCGTATGGCTAGCTTCATCAAATTCAATAACTTCAAGCTTATACTCAAGATGTGATTGACTAGCCTTCAGCGCTGAATCGATGTAGCTCTTAATCCCTTGGGGACCGAATATCGTGAGCGGCGTTAACACACCTTGATGCGCACGGCTTGTCAACAAACCTGGTAAACCGAACAGATGATCACCATGGAGATGAGTGATGAATATGCGCTCCAGCTTACTAAGCTTCAGAGATGCCCTCATATATTGGTGCTGTGTTCCTTCACCGCAATCGAACATCCATATTGCTCCACGATCCCCTAATAAACGAAGCACAATCGAAGTCACGTTCCTCTGATTGGAAGGCATACCTGCTCCCGTTCCAAGAAAAGTTAATTCCACCGTACTTCATCCTCTCCAGTTAACTATCGTTCTCTAATTTCTAAAGCTTCTCAACATTAAAATATTGGGCCTGTGGATGCGCGAATACCATTGCAGAAACAGATGCTTCTGGCTCCATCATAAAACCTTCTGTTAACTGTATGCCCAAATCCTCTGGTTTTAATAGCTCGAATAGTGGACCTTGGTCTTCTAAATTTGGACAAGCTGGGTAACCAAAGGATACCCTTATGCCTTGATACCTAGCACCGTGCCGCTGTTTCATCGTCATATCGTGAGGATCCGAGAACCCCCATACATCTCGCATAATGTGATGTATTCGCTCTGCTAAACCTTCAGCAGTTTCTAAGGCAACCGATTGTAAGACGTGAGAACGAAGATATTTCCCCTCATCCTTCCAATTACCAGCAAGCTCACGAATGCCTTGACCTGCTGTAACGACGAGGAATCCAACGTAATCCATAACACCACTATCAACAGGCTTCAAGAAGTCTGCTAAGCATAAGTAAGGCTCAACCTGCTGTCTTGGAAAATGGAACGTTTGGATTACCTTCGATTGATCCTGCGAATCATAGATCAGAACACTATCTCCTGAGGATTGTGCAGGGAAAAACTGGTACATCCCATTCGTTGTTATTATCCCATCCTGCTGGGCTTCAAGGAGAATTTGATCCACGGTTTCCTTAAGCTGAAGCGCCTTCTCATTCTTCGCCGCAAGCAGTTCATCAACATTTCCCTTAATACCAAGATGATGCCCCATTAGCATCTGCATATTAATATACGGAACAATATGCGATATCGGATAATCCTTCATCACATGACGGTCGAGATCTGGAGGTACAAATACAGGCTTAGTTTGATCAATTTCAGAACGTAACACTCGTGTTAGCGCTGGTAACTCCTTCTCCTGCTTGCCAGAATCCATAACATTGGATTCCTTATAAATTCGTAATTCATCTATTAATCGGCGGTGTTGCTCAGGATCACTTAGTTGATTAGCAAGCTCAAGTCCATACATTGCATCCTTCGCATAGAGTACTAAACCATCATATTCAGGCCCAATTCGTTCCTTGGTAAATTTACGTGTTAATGCAGCACCACCTACGAGAATCGGTACATCAATTCCTGCATTCTTCAAATCCTGAGCTGTTATGACCATCTGCTGTGCAGACTTCACAAGTAATCCAGATAATCCGATGGCATCAGGCTTTTCTTTTTGGAATGCTTCAATTAAGTCTTGTGGCGGTACCTTAATGCCTAGATTGATGATCTGGTACCCATTGTTCGAGAGGATGATCTCGACTAGATTTTTACCGATATCATGGACATCACCTTTGACCGTAGCTAACAATATTTTACCCTTAACCGAGGTTTCAGACTTCTCCATGAACGGCTCTAGGAAGCCAACAGATGCTTTCATAACCTCAGCGCTTTGCAGTACCTCAGCAACGATTAATTCATTATTATTAAATAGCTTACCGACTTGGTCCATCCCTGCCATCAGAGGTCCATTAATGATATCCAGCGGTTTACTGGTTAGCATGGCTTCTTGCAGGTCTGGAATGAGTCCTTCCTTCGTCCCTTCGACGATGTAGTAAGCAAGACGTTCATTTAAAGGTAAGCTGGCGATCTCATTCTGCTTCTTCTCAACCTTCACTTCGCGGTAAAATGCAACAAAATCATCCAGAGTTTCTTTATCCGTTCTAAAGATTAGATCCTCAGCTAGCTTGCGACCTTCCTCTGGAATCGAAGCATAACGCTCCAACTTCTCCGTATTCACAATTGCATAATCTAGTCCTGCCCTTGTGCAATGATATAAGAAAACCGAATTTAACACTTCCCGGCCTGCCTCTGGCAACCCAAATGAGACATTACTAACGCCAAGAATCGTCATACAGTTTGGAAATGCTTCTTTAATTAATCGAATCCCTTCAATCGTCTCTTCAGCAGCGCCAATATATTGTTGATCACCAGTACCAACAGGGAATACCAATGGATCGAAGATGATATTCCGCTCATCAATTTCATACTTATTCACAAGCAGATCATATGAGCGTCTAGCTACAGCTAGTTTGGAATCACGCGTTACAGCCATACCCTTCTCGTCGATCGTTCCAACAACAACTGCAGCTCCATATTGCCGAATAAGCTTGGTCATTTGCTCGAATTTTTCTTCGCCATCCTCAAGGTTAATAGAATTGATAATAGCTTTACCCTGCGAATATTTCAAGCCTAGCTCGATCACATTAA
>DFXU01000046.1 GCA_002383285.1 Caryophanales bacterium UBA4100 | reverse complement strand
CATTTATTTCATAGAATCTCATCAATAGGTTGATCAAAGTCGTCTTACCTGCCCCTGTTGGTCCAACAATTGCAACCGTCTGTCCTTGCTGTATATCGATATTCATGTCCTCGATTAATACATCGTCTTCCTTGTAGCCAAACTGAACATTCTGGAATCGCACATCTCCTCTAGGTATAGGTAATGTTCTTGCAGTCCCCTCGTCTGCTTCAGGTACTTCCTCCTGCTCATCAAGAATTTCGAATACGCGCTCTGCAGAAGCAATGGTGGATTGAATGATGTTCGCAATGTTGGCGGTTTGTACAATGGGCATCGTAAATTGACGTGCATATTGAATGAAAGCTTGAATATCACCGATATTAATCGCATTCCTCGTCACAAGGATACCACCTACAACACAGATCAATACATAGCCAATATTACCTATGAATGTCATGAGCGGCATAATAATACCGGAGATGAATTGGGCCCTCCACCCAGACTCATACAATTTATCATTAATATCAGTGAATGTAGCGATCGATTCGTTCTCGTGGCCATAAGCTTTAATGACTTTGTGCCCCGTATACATCTCTTCCACATGTCCGCTTAACTGACCTAACTCCTTCTGCTGTCCCATGAAGAATTTCTGTGAACGCGTCGTTATCGCTTTAATAACTATGAAGCTAGCTGGCAGAGTGAGGATCAGAATTAAGGTTAGTAATGGGCTAATTGTCAGCATCATCACCACTACACCTATCAAAGTTACAACTGATGTGATTAGCTGCGTAAGACTTTGCTGCAGTGTATTGCTAATATTATCGACATCATTCACAACCCGACTTAGAATTTCACCATGTGTTCGGGAATCATAGTATCTAAGAGGAAGACGAGTGAGCTTGTCATTAACCTCCTTACGCAGATCATATACAGTCTTCTGTGCTACTCCCGCCATCAGATATTGTTGAATATAACCGAACAGCGCGCTTAACAAGTAAAGTCCAATTAAGATCAGAATAACTCGGACAACATATTCGAAATCAATACCACCACCAGCCTGATCCTTCGTCATAATACCTTCGAATATCTTCGTCGTAATATTGCCCATCATCTTCGGGCTGACAATCGCGAAGATCGTACTGATGATCGCTGTTAGAAACACGGCTAGCAGCTTGAGACGATGTGGCTTTAGATAGCTAACCAGTCTCCTAAAGGTGCCTTTGAAATTCCTCGCCTTCTCCGGTGGCAGAGCAGAGAAGGGACCGCTGCCCATACCGCCTGTTCGAGGTCCGCCCGTTGGTTTCCCAGCTTTGCCCTGCTCATTCATGCGGACTCCTCCTCTTCAGCGGATAGCTGTGAGAATACAATTTCTCGATACACTTCGCAGGTTCTCATCAGCTCTTGATGATTACCAATACCCATCATCCTGCCATCATCCATGACGATAATACGATCCGCAGCCATGACAGTGCTTACTCTCTGAGCAACAATGAGCATGGTTGACTGGGCCGTCTCTTCCTTCAGCGCCGCACGAAGCTTCGCATCGGTTCTGAAGTCAAGCGCGGAGAAGCTGTCATCGAACAAATATATTTCTGGTCTTCTTACTAATGCGCGTGCGATGGATAGGCGCTGCTTCTGTCCCCCTGATACGTTAGTACCCCCTTGAGCAATGACAGCATTATAACCTTCCTTCATCTCTGTAATGAACTCGGCAGCTTGAGCAATTTCCGCAGCATGCTGCACCTCTTCGTCGGTCGCATCCTTCTTGCCATAACGGATATTCTCAGCAATGCTCCCTGTGAATAGCAGTGAAGTTTGGGGTACATATCCAATTCTAGCCCTGAGTGTCTCCTGAGATATCATCCGTATATCCATACCATCGACAAGGATACTTCCCTGGTTCACATCATAGAATCGAAGAATCAGATTCAGCATCGTAGATTTACCGGAGCCTGTTCCGCCAATAATCGCCGTTACTTCACCTGCTACTAAACGAAAGGAGATGTCCGAAATCGCTGGCTGCTCCGCACCTGGATAACTGAAGCTTACATCACGGAATTCCACATAGCCCTGCTGTGCTCGAAGTGGCTCACCGAGTGTGTGTATAGGATCCTTAATATCTGGAACCATGTCTAGCACTTCATTAATTCTAACTGCGGAAGCGGATGCCCGTGGAATCATAACGAACATCATGGAAACCATAATTAAAGAGAATAGAATTTGCATGGCATATTGAATGAACGCCATCAAATCGCCTACAAACATATGTCCGCTGTCTATACGAATGGCCCCAAACCAGATAATCGCAAGCGTGGAGAGATTAAGCGTAAGCATCATTACTGGCATCATAAAGGCCATGATCTTATTCACCTTAATGGCTGTTTCGGTTAGGTCTAAGTTCGCATAGTCGAATCGTATCTTCTCATGCTCAGTACGATTGAACGATCTAAGCACACGAACACCTGTAAGGCTTTCACGCAGTACCAAATTCAGCTTATCCAGCTTAATCTGCATGGCCTTAAACAAGGGTATACCTTTTCTTGCAATTAACCATATCACCAGCGCTAAAAAAGGAATGACCGCGACGAACACTAACGAAAGCTTCGCATCTACATAAATCGCCATGATCATACCCCCAATACACATCATCGGGGCCATGATCATCATTCTCATCATCATGATAAGCACCTGCTGCACCTGTGTAATATCATTGGTCGTTCTTGTAATTAATGAAGCCGTACCGATCTTATCAAACTCTTGCAGCGAGAAATTCCCAACATGAGTAAATACCTTTCCTCTTACGATTCGTCCGAAGCCCATAGCTACCTTGGATGAGTAATAGCTAGAGAGGACCGTAAACACGGCTCCTGCAAGCGTAACTAGCAGCATTAAACCACCGAGTTTAACTATATATGGGACGTCCCCCTGCACAATACCGATATTAACGATATCCTTCATTAACGTCGGTAAGAAGAGCTCCGCGAGACTTTGCAGGAACACAAGCACCAAGACGAAGCAAATCTGAATACGATATGGATGCAAAAATCTGAATAATTGGATCACTCATCTTCATCTCCAAATTTTTTATTCTGATATATCTTTGTAGTACAAATAAGCCTTGGCTAATAAATCAGCAAGCTGATTACTCTCCTCTACACCCATATATGCAATCAATCCGCTGAAGGACGCACGGAATGCTCTCTCCGCTTGCTCCGTGATAAGCTCGCCTGATTCTGTGAGCTTGATGCGAACGACACGTCGATCCACTTGATCCAAATTGCGCTTGATTAATCCTTTCTTCTCCATCCCTTTCAGCAATTGAGTTACCGTAGGAGAAGTAACCTGAAGAATTTGACTGATTTCCGAAACCATCAATCCAGGTGATTCAGGCTTATCATTCTTCTTAATACTCAGCAGCAGCATAACCTCGCTATTCTTATATTCCAGCACTTCCTTCTGATGCCAATATGCTCGGTTAAATTGCATAAACGATCTTAGTAGCTTTCCAGTTAGATTCGAATCCATTGCTTGGGCCCCCTATTTCAAAAATCAATGCTTATACCAATTAGATTGGAATGCAATTAATTAGGTAACCTAAATATATCTGCTTCATTTTTTTATGTCAATGTAGGATTTTCGGATTATCGAATATAGTAATTGTCGAATAAGATCGCTAGGATATGCTAGAATAAGAAGTATGAATCGTGTAGGCCATTATGCTTATTATCAGGGGGGAATGCTATGAGAATATGGATCGCTGTCATCATGCTTATGAGCTTTTATCTGCTCCTCGTACCTCCCGCCCCAAGTCAAGCAGGCATAATCGATCGAATAAAGGCGATATATAGTACCCCTGAGAAGGTCGATGATCTATTAGAGCAATATGAAGAGCAATATGAGCAAACGAAGCAACAATTTGAAAAAACGAAGCAGCAGTTTGAAGATACCCAGAGGGCTTTAACCGAGCAGCAACAGAAGGTTCAACAATCCGAACAACGAATAGCTGAATATGCTCGTCAGCAGCAAGAGCTGCAAGCCATTAATGAACAATATCGGTCGGATAACGAGAAGCTTCAAGCCCAGAATAGTGAATTATCTCGGCGCTTAGCTCTTATGGAGCAGCAGGAGGCTGACCGTAAATCGCTCATACGAAAATTAATACTTATGGCGATCACGGTCATTGGACTGATACTGGGGTATTTTGCATTAATTCGGATTTGGAGATACGTTATCTGGCGCAGACAGCATACAGAGCAGCAAGGACGTAAATTATGAGAGTAACGGCTCCAGTACACGTTGGACATGTTCGAATTCATCTAGACACATCAGATATCCTGAATATTCTACATCCTAAATCAATGATTGCCTACCAAGGCTCACCACGAGATCGTGAGGATCGCATAATGGACCTCGCTGCAGCTTATCGTAAGCGCAAGTGGATACGTTCCCGGATGCAAGGACCGTCTGAGATGGTCATCGCTCTACCTGCCGGCTGCTCCTTAGAGACGCTCGATATTCCCGCAGATAGCAATCTATTATTCGATTTTCGACATATTATGTTCTTCACAGAGGGAATGGGCTTAAAAAGTAGAATACAGAAAATGAAGAATGCTTGGATTACACGAGAATGGGTTAGAATGAAATTTAGCGGCCCCGGCAAACTGGGCATCATCACCAAGGGGGAGCTCGCTACAATCCAGCTGCAGGCCGATCAGCCGCTATTCGTTGAAGCCGGTTCATTGGTCGCTTATCCCGAGAATGCGAATATTAAGCTATCCGTGTATGGGAATACGTTAGCCAGCCAGCACATGAGTGTACAGTGGGAGATTACAGGCAGCGGACCCGTGCTCATTCAAACAGGCTCAAATGATACCCAATTGATCGAACAGCTGCATCATGATAGCTTGATTAAACGCCTTCTACGCGAGCTACTACCCTTTGGTGGAATTTATATCAAATAGGTAACTCGACAGAGGTGTGATTCTATAGAATTAACTATCCGATAAAAGGAGTGTGCAAACTCATGTTTAACCTCAAAATTTTACTGTGTGATGACTCCATGTTAGTGCGCAAGAAATTAAAGGGTGCCCTTGAGGAGAAGGGTTTCACACGACTGTTCGAGGCTGTCGACGGAGAAGAGGCTGTTGCATTAAGCCTTAAGGAAACGCCAGATCTAGTACTGCTGGATATTACAATGCCTAAGAAGGATGGTCTTGAGGCGCTACAGGAAATCAAGCGGAACAATCCCAGCATTCATGTAGTCATTGTCTCGTCCGTAGGGACGCAAGGAAACCTGATGAAAGCCATCAAGCTAGGAGCAGAGAATTTCCTGCAGAAGCCCGTACAAATTGAAGCCATCATGGAAATTGTTAGCAAAATCTATAGCCAAAGAGGTGACCACTAATGTTCGCACAATACTTCGGTCAGTTCTTATTCAATCATAGCATGGTTAAACCCAGTCAGCTCGAGAAAGCTTTAGTTGCCCAGAACAGCACAAGAGTGAAGCTAGGTGTGCTAGCCATTAACCGCGGAATAATGACTCCTGAGCAAGTTGAAGCTGTGCACCAAGCTCAGACTAGAATAGACAAGCGCTTCGGTGAGATTGCCCTTGAACTCGGATATATTCAAGAATATCAGCTTACAGACCTTCTGTCCGCCCAACCTAGCGCACACCTTGCACTTGGACAAGCTCTAATTGATAATGAAGTGATGAGCTATGATGCATTCTCTAGTGCACTGTTTCAATACAAGCAAGAGAATAGCTTATCGGACGAGCAATTCCATGCTATTGTAAGCGGTGATATAGAGGCACTGCTAGATGCCGAATTGTTGAAGGCTGGTATTTCAGGGGATTCCGTATTAGTTGACTATATTAGCTTGTTTGCTAAGAATTTAATTCGTTTCATCGACTCGGATATTCGAATGGAGATAACCTCCAGCCATCCACAAGCGTACGATTGGATTGCTGAGCAATCGATCCTAAGTGAGAATTACGTTGTCGATCGAATAATTGCTATAGCTGGCTCCGAAGCCGATTTCTTACGATTGGCTTCCATATACGCACAAGAGAACGTGGATACACCTGGTGAGATGATGGAAGCTTCTGTTGGAGAGTTTCTAAACTTACACAATGGGATATACTTGGTCAATCGCTCGAATCAAGGGTCAGAGCTTAACCTGCTGCCACAGATTATTAAACGCGGATCTGAGTTTACAGCAAGCTCACCCATTCAAGCGGTCATTCAGGTCATAGGCACCGATTTCAGCTTTAATCTGATCGTTACCAATCTATCTGAGCTTACTGCCTAGTTTACTAGGAGTAACACTTAGGGGAATACACATAATAGGGGAATACACATTGCGCAAATATAAGTTTGATCTCATACACTGTACAATTACTGGCTATAGAGAAAAGGATCATATCATTCTAGCGTCCTCATTGACTGATGCTGTTCAGAAGTTTATTCGCAAGCATGAGCTCGAAGCACCGGCCTATTGGGACGAACCCTCCTATGACCGATACATCGAGCTCACGTTTACGAGCGCATATGGTAATGTTAAATATCTAGTTAGCTGGTAGATTCAGACCGTTGAGAAAGCCAGATTACATTCCATCATCAGCTTAAAGTGTGAATTGTAGTGCTGCTGCCACATTCCGAATGTGTGTAGTAGCTTTCTTGTATTCCTCTGCGCTATTCAGATGCTCCACGATGACTGGTGTGTCGATATCCAGCTTCTGCAGCTCAGTCAAGAATACCCTGTAGTCTAGCTCACCTTCGCCTGGTATAACTTCTTCTAGGCGGACGGTTAATTTCTTGGATAACAGAATATCCTTAGCATGTGCACTCTTTATATGTGGAGCCAGCTTTGCGAAGAAATCCTTCATCATCTCTCCATTCTTATAATATAACCGAGGACTGCTAATCATATTAACCGGATCAAGATGAACACCGAACGCCTTACGGTCTATTGCCTTTAGCAGAGCCAAGTAAGTATCTGCGGAATCTGGGAATACCCATGGCATTGTCTCTAGTGCATAGAAAGTATGACTCGGCTTAACTGCATCAATGATATCCCTTGTAGTCTCGACGATCATCTCGAATGTCTCGTCTGAGAAGTTATCGGCATGCGGCCCATCCCATTGCTCAGCTCGTGAGCCCGCGATATTCACACAAACTCTGGCACCCATTCGATCTGCTAGCGCCAGCTGTTGTTTGCAATAGTCGATCGCTTTCTTACGTGTCTCTGTATCACGACTTATCGGGTTACTCCAGGCTCCTACCTCGGCAATCAGAATATCGTTCGCCTCGGCAGCCTTCTTATAGTCATCTAATAACGCATCCCCAGCATCATGACCTACAGGACATATTGCCGCCCGGTATCCCTCCTTCTGAATTGCTTGTACCCAGCTTTCTGGATTCTTCTCATTGCTGTCTAAGTAAACAGGTCCGCCTAATCTCATCTGATCTTTCCCCTCTCGTTTACAAGTTAATTTATAGTAATTGGGCTACAATCTTTCCTTGAACGTGTCTTTCGGCTATTCGAGTCAGAGCAGCGGGCACATCTGCCAATGCAATGACCTCCTTCACCATCGAGTCGATGCTTCCATCTAACATCAATTGCATGAATTCTTCGGCCATCCTCGCAAGATCTTCCTCCGCTTGAACATTACCTGAACCATGAGCACCACCAAGAGCTGTCTTGTGCAGCGTGAAGGTTCGATTGCCAGGCTGAAAATCCGCAACATTCTCAGGAGCTCCAGCAATGCAAGTCAGCTGTCCACCAAAGGTAAGCAGCGATAAATCCTGCTGCGAGGTTACTCGGTTAATCGTATTCAGAATTAGATCTACACCTAGACCATCCGTAGCCTCCATTACCCGCTGATGTACATCCTCATGGTTATAGTCAATACAGATATGTGCACCTAAGGCTTTCACATGATCGAAGCTACTAGCAGAAGCCGTCGTTATGATCTTCGAAGCACCATATATACTGGCCAATTGAATCGCATAACCACCAACTCCACCAGCCCCACCGTGCACAAGTATGGTTTGTCCCTTGCGCAGATGCATATTCATCTTCCGCTGAATCGCTTGATATGCTGTCAGACCTGCACAAGGAAAGGCCGCGGCATCTACGAATGAAATTCCTTCAGGAATAGCAGCTACCGTATGCGCAGTCGTAATGCTATATTCCGCATAACCTCCGGGCTTAACGAGGTTGCCATGGTAGACTACGCGGTCACCAATCGTCCACTCTGTTACCCCAGCACCTAACTCATCGACTATGCCAGCTACATCGAGACCAAGCACGAAAGGGTATTCCCAAGCCGAGTGCCCATTCGCCGCAACCTTATAATCAACAGGATTTAAACCCACTGCATGCACACGAACTCGAATCTCGCCTTCACCCGGAATTGGCATCGATAATTGCGACAATGTTAATGTATCTGGAGCTCCTGGCTTCTTCAAAACTAATGCATTCATATGATCACCTTCCCCTTACTTTATTATTGTTCAGCCTCACAAGTCATCAAGCGAATGACCTCGATTTACTTCAATCTACATTGTATCTACTAACCATCTGCGCAATCAATTGACTCAATTCCATTTTATTATAACCATCATAAGCATTAGGTAGCTGTGATAATTCTTTATCACCTAAGAGACTTCTCTTGAAATTGCGCACGAATAGTTCAATCGTGACATCGAATGATTCCTGCAAGCTGGCGGTGGACTGCTCGTTAACAATTGGATATCCAGCCTTCGCATCCCCAGCAGCATATCGATAGTAATCGGCTACCAAGCGTGCACGAGCTGCACCAACTCCCTCAACAATAATGAACGCATGTACAATATAGGCTCCGGTCTGCCTGCGTTGAGCGATTCCACAGAATTTGCGACCATTAATGGCTAGATCGAATGCGCCTGGACAATATGCTCCTGCAATCTCTCCCACACTCACTTCGACAGCTCCCGCTATGCAGCTAATTGTCTCCTGAATTAACCCTGCTAATATCGCAAAGTCATCGTGAAGCTTCGTGATACCTGCACGGTTAGGTAATATTAGCGAGATATTCAATACACCCTTGTCTAACGGCACGGCTGCTCCACCAGAATTTCTAACAGCTACTGCATATCCCTGATTATTCAATAGCTCCATAGCTGCATGAGCATGTTCCAGCCTCCGGTCACGAAGGCCAAGGATGAATGCGCGCTGATGTCGCCATATATGAATGAGTGGTTGAGCACCCTTGCCTACTAAGCGACATTCAAGCTCATCAACTGCGAACGGAAGCAGCGCTTCACCATCGAGGGGGCTGGCGCTGCTATCTAGCAAGCGCCAATCCATGGATTGTAGGTGTTCCATTATCGTTTACCTGAGTCGAACGGTTCCCCAGCAGCTTTGGGTGCTTGTGAGGATTTAGAGAAGAGCACTAGTGCAATTAGTGTGACCACATAAGGGAACACCTTGAGTATAACTGGCGGGAATACCGCTAGTGAAGGAATGACCTGTGATACATTGGCAATGGTGCTGGCAAAGCCGAAGAACAGCGTGGCCCCCAATATACCCAGCGGCTTCCATTGCCCGAAGATCAATGCAGCGAGTGCTAGGAATCCTAGCCCTGCGACAGTCCCGCTAAATTCGCCTGAATAGGTGACAATAATAATCGCCCCGCCTAGGCCCGCGTATGCACCGGATATCATAACCCCGATATAACGCATGCGTCTTACATTAATGCCAGCTGCTTCAGCGGCCTGTGGATTCTCTCCACAAGCTCTTAATCGAAGACCGAACGGCATTCTATAGAGCACATATGCGCTCAAAGCTAATATGATTAACACAACCCATGTTGTCCAATACGTCTTCGTAAACAATAAATTACCGAGTATCGGAATATCGGACAACCAAGGGATATCAGCAGGAAGAACTCCTCTGCCGATTCGAATATTCCCGCTTCCTGTGATATTCCTTGCTAGGAATATCGTCAGCGCTCCAGCAATCATATTAATCGCCGTACCGCTTATTATCTGATTAGCACTTAAGTTAATACTGGCGAATGCGTGCAATAATGAGAATAATGCACCGATTAGCATCGCAATAAGGAGTCCGATCCATAGGATGATCGGTTTATTCGGCCATAGCTCCTGCATCCTGAAGATAACCAGTGCACCTGAGAATGCACCAACTACCATCAAGCCCTCAAGTCCAATATTAACAACACCGCTTCGTTCACTGAATAGACCACCTAATGCAGTAATAAGCAGAGGAATCGTGTACACGATAGCGTAAGGGAAAATTTGCTGAAGGATCGTCCACATGGATCACTCCACCTCCCTTTCATTCACGGCATTCGGGTTATGACTAGCTCGACGTTTAAGGAACCATCTAACCAGCCGTTCTATAAGAATACTAGTTGCTGCAAAATAAATAATAATCGCAATAATGGAATCTGCAATTTCTGGAGGAATGTCGGTCATCGCATTCATAAACCCTTTGCCCGAGTATAAGAGGCCGAAGAAGATAGCAGATAACAGTACACCCACAGCTGTATTCACACCTAGTAAAGCAACAGCTATACCGTCAAATCCCTGAGATGGCAGGATTCCAATCTGTATATTATTAGCATTCCCGGCATATTGAACGACACCCCCGAGACCCGCAAGCCCCCCTGATATGAGCATCGATACGATAATACTCCGATTTACCGCAATTCCTGCATATTCGGAAGCATCGCGATTAAATCCAACCGCCTTTAATTCGTAGCCGAGCGTAGTACGGTTGATGATGAATGCTACAACGATCACAGCGATTATGGAGAGGAAAAATCCAAGATTCACATAGGACCCATCGAATAGGTTCGATAAGAACGGTTCCCTGAGACTGGCTTCCTTGGGCAGCAGCCTCGACTCTGTTTCCAGAGATGGACCTTTAAGATACGCTGGTACAGCATAATATATCGTCCAATAGGCAATCCAATTCATCATAATCGTGGAAACAACCTCATGAACATTAAACTTGGCCTTGAGTAGTCCGGGTATGAATCCCCAGATTGCTCCACCAACGAAGCCGACGAATATCATCGTTAAGAGCAGCAACGGTCTGGGCATGTCCAGATTAAGACCCACAGCAGTTGCACAAAAGCCACCGAACAGCATCTGTCCGGATGCCCCGATATTGAATAATCCCGTCCTAAAGGCAAATGCAACAGATAATCCAGTAAAAATAAGTGGTGTGGCTGTAGCTAAAGTATTCCCAAATCTCTCCGGATTCTTAAGTCCACCCTCGAAGAGATATCGATATCCCTCGAGTGGATTATGTCCTGTAGCTAGCATTAGTATAGCTCCTGCTATCAATCCAAAGACAACAGCTAGTAAGGAGATGACTCCAACTCTCATGCGCCCTCACCTCTCTTTATGCCCGCCATCATCAATCCAATCTCATTCTCGTTCGTCTCGGATGCATGGACTACACCAACGAGCTCGCCATTGTTGATAACGGCGATCCGATCCGATACATTCAATATCTCGTCGAGCTCTAAGGATATTAAGAGTACAGCCTTCCCGTTATCTCTATGCTCGATTAGTCGTTTGTGAATATATTCGATCGAACCAACATCAAGTCCTCGAGTGGGTTGTACAGCAATTAGCAGGGTTGGACTTAATTCGAATTCGCGACCAACAATAGCTTTCTGTTGATTACCACCGGATAGAGATCTGGCAATTGCTGCAGCGCCTCGACCAGCTCGTACATCAAATTTCTCAATAACTCGTTCTGCATATTCCCTAATATAAGATTTGTTTAATAACCCTCTTCTAGAGAATGGCTCCCTATAATACACTTCTAGGATCATGTTGTCTTCCATTGAATAGTCCAGCACAAGTCCACGCTTCTGACGATCCTCCGGTATGTGACCTATTCCACTCTCGATCCGAGAGCGAATCGACTTACCCGTAATCTCTTCACCATTGAATCGAATGCTCCCTGATTCCGATTTGCGAAGACCGGTAATTCCCTCAATTAGCTCCGATTGTCCATTGCCATCTACCCCTGCAACACCTAAGATCTCTCCAGCTCTAACCTCAATAGAGAAGCTATTCAATGCGAGTAGCTTCTTACTGTTCCTAACGGAGAGTGACTCAACTCGAAGCACGACTTCCCCAGGCGTACTCACCTTCTTCATCACCTTGAAGGAGACCTGTCGGCCAACCATCATCTCGGCCATCGTTTCCTGGCTTGTGGCCGCCACATCTACGGTTCCTATCGTTTTTCCACGTCGAATAACGGTACAACGATCAGCAAGCGCCTTAATTTCCTTTAATTTATGTGTGATTAGGATGATCGATTTCCCTTCAGCAATCAGGCTCTTGATAATCTTCCCTAAATCGATAATTTCCTGAGGAGTTAATACTGCGGTAGGCTCATCTAGAATAAGAACCTCAGCGTTCCGATAGAGCATCTTGAGAATTTCCACCCTCTGCTGCATACCTACTGAAATGTCTTCAATTCTAGAATATGGGTCTACGTTGAGACCATACTGTGCCGATAATTGCTCAATTCGTTTACTTGCCGTTTCTATATCTAATCCAAGTCCCTTACGAGGCTCTATTCCTAGAATAATATTCTCAGTGACTGTAAAATTACTCACAAGCTTAAAGTGCTGGTGCACCATACCAATCCCCAACATATTCGCAACATTCGGGTTAGCAATCATTACTTCCTTGCCTTGTACTCTGATCTTCCCACGGTCAGCTTGATACATGCCGAATAATATACCCATTAAGGTTGATTTACCCGCCCCATTCTCTCCAAGCAGAGCATGGATCTCACCTTTTCTAAGCTGCAAAGTGATGTCATCATTGGCGATGACACCTGGAAATTCTTTTCTGATATTGAGCATCTCTACAACATAATCCATCGAAGCTAGCTCCCTTAACGTAAAGGATATGTAAAAGTAAAAGAGGCGGATAATCCGCCTCTCTCTAGAACAAGCGAATAACTCCTGAAAGTTACCATACCGTATTCGTTGCTCTTTCGTTATTCGACTACTTACTTAAGTAAGCTTCCTTGTTCAGCAGCTACTATGATATCACCTGATTGAATTTTCTTGTACACATCCTCAACCTGAGCTGTAGTATCCGCACTTAAATTAGGATTCTCAACCGGGATACCGACGCCATCATTCTTAGCATCGAAAACTAATGTTTGGCCGCCTGGGAATTCACCCTTCGTCTCCGCCTCGATCATATCATATGCGGATTGATCTATCTTCTTCATTGCGGATGTAAGAATGACCGATGATGTCTTAGCTTCATTCAGCCCATCTGCATATTGATCTACGTCAACACCAACTATCCAAACCTCGGCTCCTCCTGCTACACGAGTCTTCGCTTCATTAATTGCTCCAACTCCAACTCCGCCGGCTGCAGCGAAGATAACCTTCACTCCGCTATCATACATCTGCGCGGCTAGTTGGCTGCCCGCAGCAACGTTGTCAAAGCTACCCTGATAGACCACGTTCTCAGCCTTTAAATTTACCTTCGTCCCAAAATTTTCGTTGGCATATGCAACACCTTGCTGGAAGCCCCAGTTAAATTTCTGAACCGGAGGAATCTCCATACCACCGATAAAACCAGCTTCTCCTTCTTTCAATTCAACAGCAGTCGCTACGCCGGCAAGAAAACCGGATTCATGCTCTGCGAAGAAGATTGATACGGTGTTATCCTTCACAACAGAAACGTAATCACCCACATGCGGGTAACCATCAATAAGCACGAATTTAGCATCAGGATACTTGTCCTGCGCTTCGAATATCGCCGTCTCAAATTTATAGCCTGGTGTCACAATGAATTTATAGCCTGCATCGTATAAATTTCCGATTTCCTTTATATAATCAGCAGGGGTTGTTCCTGTTGGTTTCAGATATTTGGACTCAAGCCCCATATCCTTAGCTGCCCTCTGAACACCTTCCCACGTGCCCTGGTTGAATGACTTGTCATCTATCGTTCCTGCATCCGTAACCATTCCTACCTTGAAATCCGTTGCGCCAGCTTTATCCTCGTCCTTAGCTGTGTCCTTGCTCGCATCGTTACCTGCCGTGTTACTTGCGGTATTACCTGCATCCTTGCCTGTGTTGTTATCCGCATTGTTGTTACCACATGCGATTAGCAAGGAGAACATCATGGTCAATATTGCTACCACTAAAATCCCTTTCTTCATGTACAATTGCCCCCTTAAATTTCTGAGTTGTAATCCACTATGCTTGTACAAATACGCTTACTCCATCTCTACTATAAGCTAGTAAAAAGACACAATCAAGAGATTATTATCGGAGTATTAACCGAATTGTGAACATCTCATTAATTTCAATGGGTCCTCTGATATCATGCCCTCTTTCTGAAACTTCTATGATTATTCCGCAGGATCTACGACCTTAGACCGAATAGGTTACATCCACAGCATGATGACAGTGCAGCCTTACGATAGTAAACTAAATTCAATGAATACATACAAACATAAAAGGAGATTATACGATGAATATTAGAACCATTATGGGTCCACTCATTATACTGTTAGGCGTTTTCTTACTACTTAACCGCGGCGAGACCTTCGGTGCTGGAGAGCTAATCGGCTACTTCTGGCCGAGCTTATTCGTCATCCCGCTAGGCTTGTTATTCCACTGGCTCTTCTTCACAATGACAGATCGTCGAGGATCTGGACTTCTCATTCCGGGAGGTATCTTGTTAACAGCAGGAGTCGTCTGTCAGATCTCTATGCTATTCGGTAATTGGGAAGTCACCTGGCCCGGATTTATACTAGCTCCAGCAATAGGCCTGTTCGAATTCTATTGGTTCGGAAATCGGAACAAGTGGTTACTTATCCCAATTAACATCCTCACCGTACTATCCATATTGTTCTTCACCGTCTTTACACTTGGATCTATCTTCAACTCTATGATCCTTGGTCAGCCTATCCTAGCAATCTTCTTAATTCTGGTTGGTGTATGGATTGTGTTCGGCAGGAAGCATCATAATCATTAATTAGTCAGGACTTCTTCTATATTGGTTTTCCATATATTTCGTGATCACTTCTTGAACCTTGTCCTTCTTTATTGGTTTACTTATATAGTCATCCATTCCAGCAGCCAGACAATTTTCTCGGTCTTCCACGAATGCATTAGCCGTAACTGCAATAATAATAGGCACCTTTCTATGCGCAGATGTCTCCATTAGTCGCCTAGTTGTTTCGAAGCCATTCATCTCTGGCATCTGCAGGTCCATGAATATCATATCATAGTTATTCTGTGATACTGCCTCTAGGGCTTCCCAGCCATTATTCACAATATCTACCTCGTGCCCAAATTGAGTCAGCATCTTCTTCAGCACCAGTTGACTTACTTCATTATCCTCGGTTATCAGTAGAAGAAGTGATGGAGTTGCGGTTGCACTCACTTCTTCTTCTACAGAATGGTCACTGAGGTTCGGATTCATCTTCTTAACTTTCATTGTAAAAACAAAGGTTGTCCCTTGCTCAACTGTATCGAGATGATATATTTGCCCGCCCATCAATTCAACCAGCTTCTTACTAATAGCCAGCCCAAGACCGGTCCCCCCATATTTACGAGTCATAAAATGATCCAGCTGCCTGAACGGCTCGAATAATTGCTCAATTTTATCTGATGGAATGCCAATTCCGGTATCCCTAACCCTGATTTCCAATAGAGCCTTCTCATCATCCTCAGACAGCAGTCGAGTTTCCACCCGAATACTACCAGAAGTCGTAAATTTCAGCCCATTTCCCACAAGATTTAATAAAATTTGCCGTAGAACACCATAGTCTCCTATGACCTCACTCGGCACGGTTGGATCCATCATATATATCAAATCCAGATCCTTCTCAATAGCCTGACTAGAGAGGACGTCAAACGTTTCTTTAATACAATTGAGAATGTGGAAAGGCTCTTGCAATAGCTCTGTCTTCCCCGCTTCAATCTTGGAGAAATCTAGAATGTCACTGATGATCGATAACAGGGCATTACCGCTTTTCCTAATAATCTCGGCATATTCCCTCTGGGTCTCATCCAATTCAGTATCTAGCAATAGGTCAGCCATACCAAGCACACCATTAAGCGGTGTTCGAATTTCATGACTCATCATGGCTAGAAATTCACTCTTCGCTCTATTCGTTATCCTTGCTTCGTGCATGAGCTGAAGAATCTCCTTCTGTTCACTAATATCCTGGATAGTCCCGTATAGGCGTTGCTTATCCTCTGAGATCGACCCACGTGCCTGCAAGTATTTGAGCGAACCATCAGCCTTGATATGTCGGAATTCGATACTCAAATCGATCCCAGCTACACAGCGTTCCACCGCAGACTCGAACAGCTTACGATCCTCCGGATGTACGAGCATCATCAATTGCTCTGTAGTCCCATCAAAGTCCGATGGCTTCATATTATATATTCGGAAAAACTCATCAGAGCAATACACTACATTCGTTGTCATATCTTGCTCCCAGCTTCCAATGGCAGCAATGCGCTGAGCTTCTGCAAGGTTCTGATCATTCTTCTTCCGTTGTGTAATATCTCGTGTAATACCCACAGTCCCTTTAGGCTCATGAATTCTTCTGAACGTACTCTCAACCCATACATAGTGTCCTTTCTTGTGCAACGCTCGATACGACACTATATCATCATCTGTTAAGGTCTGATTTCGCAGAGCCTTCACATCATCTTTGTGGAATAGCTTAGAAGTAGCCTGTCCAATTATTTCTTCCTGTTCATAGCCTAGTACATCGAGCATAGAGGGCGTACAGTACCTGCAAATTCCATCAGGTGTGCTGAATGAGATGATATCCCGTGCATTCGTTGCAATCAGCTTATATAATTGATCCATCTCATTACCTAAATCCATTAGAAACTAACCTCCTAATATGTATATTTATAAACACACTCTTGCTAACTTAAAGCTTCATGTCGTCGTATTGCTGATGGCGAAAACGTCCGAATTAAGGTAACATAAAACCTATTATGGTAACGGAGAGGTTGTACATGAATGATGACAACTAAAGTCAAGGTGCTTATTGTTGACGATGAACCATTAATTCGAAGCGGACTAGAGCTTGCGATAAATTCAGAAGAAGATCTAGAAGTAGTGGCTACCGCACAAGATGGACTTGAGGCCGCTAAGAAAGCTAAGCATCATAGACCTGATCTGATTTTAATGGATATCCAGATGCCTGTATTGAATGGTATTGCTAGTATTAAGAAAATTAGAGAGCGGGACGCTAAGGTCATTATACTTATATTAACCACATTTAACGAAGATGAATATGTTATTGAGGGACTCGCTAATGGAGCCAATGGGTATCTGATAAAGAGTGCCCAATATGGACAGCTGCTTCAGAGCATACGCGATGCTGTGAAAGGGCAATATTTTCTCCCAATCGAGGTTGCGGCAAAGCTCGTTAATTATCTTCATAATAAATTGGAATCGTGAAGTAAAATCTACTTCCTTTATTCGGTTCACTCTCTACTCCGACCGTCCCATTGTGCTGATCAATGATTTCCTTCACAATCGCTAATCCAAGTCCGCTGCCGCTCACATTCCCTTCCTGCTTCTTGTAAAACCGTTGGAAGACATTCGCTAATTCATCCTGAGCTATACCTATACCTTGATCGACTACCTCGATGCGCACTTGTGGAGCACCGCCCTCAAGTCCATCATGCAGTAGAGAACAGTTAATGGTGATGATCATATTGGATGTACGGCTGAATTTAACTGCATTCTCAATCAAGTTCTGCATAACTCGATTCATTCGGAATGGATCAATTCGGAAGTAAGCTTCTCCACGATCGGCAGCCGTATCGACTTTTCCCAGCCTGAGTTTGTGGTCTAGATGGTCTAGATCAGGCTCGAATTTTCGAAACACATCATTGATGAATGCTCTTACCTCTATCCCCTTCCAATCGAATGTGATCTCTCTAGACTCCAGCTTTGTCAGCTCGAACAAATCCTCAATTAATCCCTTCATGTCATCCGATTTCCCATACAATTGCTGGATGATATCTTGATTCCCCGCTTGAACCAAACCATCCTTCATGAGCTGCAAATAGGTTTGTATCCCCACAATAGGCGAACCCAGGTCATGTGCAATATTGGCAAGCATTCTAGTTCTCATTAATTGCATATGTCCTAATTCTTCGTTCTTCTTATTAAGCTCGCTCGTACGATCGCTGACCTTCTCCTCTAATGTTCTATTCATAACAACCAGCTCACTAGCTAATGCTCTATTCTTATTGAATAACAATGAATAACGATAAGAGATAATAATGGCTTGGAACATGGCAAAATTGATCAGACTATATTCTAGTATTGGTATTGATGTAATAAGCTGGGTGACGATCAGGGCATCATTAATCATAGCTAGTACGATTATGAATAACGCGACTAAATTCAGACGTGCACCCTCCCTCTGTCGAATAGCAGCCATTATTCCAACGTAGCCGACAAAGTAGAGAAGAATAATCGCCATCATAGCCACTTGAATGAGCACCGTCTCTGTGAATATGCGTGCAGGTGTAAGAAGTATATAGCCTATACAGCAAATCGTGAATACGTAAGAAACCCGCAGCATGAGAGCATGGACTTCCCGGGGATACATATACTTCATAAGTAGGATCAGGATCATAAAACCAACAAGCTCAGCCACATATTCGATCTTAACGAGGATCTCCCAATTTTCTATTGGAATGATCACTCCAACAAGAAAATCACTAACGAATAGCGCACGGATCATCGCCACAATGCCCCCTAATCCAATTAGGAGAATGGAGAGCTCTTTCCTGCGCGTACTGAATATAACAAGATGATACAAACCAATGAAGAGAAATCCACCCATTAGCAAGACATCCTTGAGAAGACCCTTAAAGATATGGGGAATTAACACATTCGAATCTCCATACAAGATTTCCTCCAATATTCCGCCTTCCCGAAACGAATAGTTCGATACCAGTAATACGATTTCAACTGTTGTCTGCTTGGGCTCGAAGATAACCAATTTGGCTTGAAACTCTGGAGTCTCCTCTTCTATGCTCGTGCCCACTTTACCCAGTTGCATTGTTAATTCGCCATCGATCCATAATGTATATGCACTAGCTATATTGGCAAGGTAAATCCCCTTTGGCATCCCGACATCCTCTGTTGGGATTGTTATTTCCTTGCGGTAAGTGGCATATCCATTGCTAGTTAATGTTTTCCCATCTATGGATTGACCTCCCCATGCTGATGGAACCCGAATAAAGTCGGGTGTTATGTCTGAATACTGAATATCATCAGGATTGATCAGCTGCATCCAATAGAACTCCCAATCACCTGCAAATGGTGACCTCTGCTCCCCCCGCGAATACACGCTTGTGTGCGAAGATAGCAGTCCGAATAAGATGAACAGAATCATTATTAACATTAATTTATTCTTCATCGCTCAACACGCATTGACTTCTTATCGTATTCCAGTTTATACACATCCCGAATTTTGATGATGCAAGCACGCTATTTCAATCATTCGTCTCATTAATGCTCGCCCTACATTAATAGTAATTTATTTCACTGTAACCTTCCAGACAATTTATTATATTGAGCTACTTAGTAAGCGTTGTCGATTATCAATTAAACAGTATTAAGTGAAAAATATCACATTATCTGCAATGTTCTTATGCTAGAATAAGTTAATATCATCGTTGTGAATAATTTCACATCAAAAATCACATCTTTGTCGGAGGGGATTGTAATGAAGCATATTGTTGTTCTCGGAGGCGGCTATGGCGGCGTATTGACAGCCAAGAAACTTGCTATCCGTTTAAAGAAGCATCGCGATGTACGAATTACTCTAATTGATAGAAAGCCATTCCACACATTGCTAACTGAGCTTCACGAAGTAGTCGGTAATCGCTGTGAGGAAGATTCTATAAAAGTGGAGTTTAGTAAAATTTTCGCTGGATTTAAGAATGTAACTGTTGTTATGGATGAGATCACTAATATTGATTTTGACAAAACTGAGCTTCGATCTGAGTCGAATACTTACTCTTACGACTATCTCGTCCTCGGAACAGGCAGTAAACCAACATTCTGGGGTACACCTGGCGCTGAGGAGAATACCTTCACGCTGTGGTCCTATGAAGATGCTATTAAGCTTAGAGATCATATTCCGAATATGTTCCGGGCTGCAGTTAAGGAGAGGAATCCTGAGCGACGACAAGAGATGCTCACATTCGTCGTTATCGGTGCAGGCTTTACAGGTATCGAGGTAATTGGTGAGCTTGCTGAATATACACAGGAGTTATGTAGAGAATTCTACGTAGATCCTTCTGAAGTACATCTCCATGTTATAGATATTATGGAGAAGATTCTGCCTACTCTACCAGACCCACTCATAGAGAAATCCGCTAAGAGACTCAGAAAGCTTGGCGTTAGCATTGATCTTAAGTCCAAAATCACAGCAGTGGAGAAGAATTGTGTATGCATCGGAGAGAAGAAGCTACCTTCGAGAACCATTATTTGGAACGCTGGTGTTGAAGGCTCTGAGCTGGTCGGTAATCTCGATCTCGAACAGAAGGGCAGAAAACGAATTCAAACGAATGAGAAGCTGCAAACCTTAGAGCACGACAATGTGTATGTGGTTGGCGATAACATCTTCTTCATTCCAGAGGGTGAAACTGCACCAGTACCTCAGATGGTGGAGAACGCTGAGCATGCCGCTCCCCTTATCGCTCATAACATTGCAGCTGATATTAAGAAGCAGGAGAAGAAGGCTTATAAACCAACATTCCATGGTACGATGGTGTGTATTGGCAGTCGTTATGGTGTGGCATATGTAGGTACGCCGAAGAAGATGTACCAGCTTAGTGGATTCTTCGCCATGCTGATCAAGCATATGATTAACATGCTCTACTTCTTCCAAATTTGCGGCTTCAATAAAGTGTATTCCTATGCATTACATGAATTCTTCCATGTTAAGAATAATCGCAGCTTCATTGGCGGCCATCTAGCGAAGCGTTCGCCTAACTTCTGGCTCGTCCCATTACGTGTATTCGTAGGACTGATGTGGACCATCGAAGGCGTCAAGAAGGGCATACAAATTTGGAAGGATCCTTCAGAGGTGTTCCTCATTCCAGCCAAGACTGTTGATGGTGTAGCAGCCGTAACCGCTGAGGTAGATGCTAATGGTGTAGCGATAGCAAGTGAATATGCAGGCGAGGTCGCACTCTGGGTTCCTGGATTTGTCCAAGACATGGTTACTTGGTCGATGGAATTAATCTTCTTCAAATCTAATGGGGATTACAATGCATTAGCTTACATTTTCCAAGGTGGAATGGTGTTAGCCGAGATTGTAATAGGTTGTCTCTTAATGGCAGGATTATTCACTGCACTAGCATCGATTGCATCGATTGGTATGGGTGCTATGGTGTGGATCTCTAGTATGGCACCACTAGATATGCTTTGGTACATGATTGCAAGCGTGGCGTTGATCGGTGGTTCCGGTAGTACAATAGGTCTCGATTACTACGTTCTTCCTTGGTTGAAGAAGTACTACAAACGAATTCCAATCGTCAGAAGATGGTACATCTACTCAGATTAATTGTGAAAGGGGGCTACTTCCATGAACAAGATTCTTATTCAGGATGCCATCCGTATGCTCCAACAGGAAGTCTCACATGATACATTGATTCGTCTGAATAATATAGATGAATATTCATTAGAAGAGATAGCGAATATGCTGCATTCCTACAAGCTTACTCGTAAACGTAAGACGGCCATTCTTGGATGTTATATTCTTATTGTATCAGCTATTCGTAAGCACCAGGAGCTTAGTTCTACGAATAATAGTGAATTAACGAAGAATATCCTTGACGGAGATTACTTGTTTGGTTTATATTTTCAACTATTAGTGCAGCATAAGGAATTCCGCTTACTTCGATACTTGGTTCCTGCGCATAAGCGCATGCAAATTGGTCTCATCGAAGGTAAGAGCTTGGAAGCCATGTATGCTGAGATAGCTGAACAAATCCAACAATATCTGGAGCAGGAGTGTTCTATCGGTGGAGATAAGGAAGAAGTTGCATGAGGCTTTACACATAGATCTCGATGCTATTGATGATGCATTAAATCAGGTTGTCTTATCAGATCCTGATGTGCAGCAGTCTTCCGTAATATCAGATAGTATCTTACAATTAATTCGTTCGGGAGGTAAACGCCTACGACCAATAATGGTTGTCGTAGGCGCAAGGTTTGGTGCTGATCCCGTCAATTCAGATTCAGAATCGTCGTTCTCAACAAACTCTAGCCATGGCTCGAAAACCGATCAAACACCAGCAGACCATACCATACGCATCGCAGCCATATTGGAGTATCTCCATATGGCTTCTTTAATTCATGATGATATTATAGACAGATCCGATCTGCGCAGGAATGAGCCTACACTGCACAAGCTAACAAATACCTATACTGCTACTCACATAGCGAACTACATGATGGCTCGTGCCCTAGAGTGGGCGACCTTGAGTAATCATGATGATGTGATCCGCATCGTAGGCGCGACATCGATATTAACACAGCTCTGTATTGGGGAATACCAGCAATTATACAACCAATATAACTTCGACATATCCATGGAAACCTATCTGGAGAAGACAAGGAATAAGACCGCGCTGCTCATGGCAAATTGCTTGAGGTCTGGCGCCGAGATTGCGAATGCTGATCCACATACCTGTCAATTGCTGTTCGAATTTGGTGAATGTATTGGCATGTCCTTCCAGATTAAGGATGACTTATTGGATTATACCCATACCTCTGGGGATATCGGCAAGCCTGCTGGCTCTGACCTGAGGAATGGTAATGTAACTCTGCCTGTTCTATTCGGTCTTGAGGATCCTTCGCTCTCCATGCAGATTCGCTCATTAGATGCAGGCTCCTCTGCTGAGGAAGTGCAGAGGGTTGTAGAGCTTATTGCTAATAGCGATGCCCTGGTTCGCTCCGCTGAATTAAGCGCGAGCTACCTGCAGCAAGCCAATGCGATCATTGAGAAGCTGAAGGCGTACCCCGCACATGCTGACTTGCAGATCATCCTGGAGTATTTCACCTAAGTAGCGTTTGTTCGGGGGTCGCTGTGGGCTGTAGAGGCTCTTCGAGACTCTATTTGCTTCCCAGTTACTCTTATCGCGGGCTGTAGAGATCTCTCGGGCTCATAAGAAGAACATAAGTGCTGCCAAGAGAGAGAACACCATGACGAAGTAAGTGTCTCTGCTTCCCCACACTAACACATAGAATTTAGAGCGCGGTATTCCTAATCGATAGCCTCTTGATTCCATTGAATCTACTAGCTCACTTGCTCGTCGGAAGGCACCGACTGAAACAGGCACCAGCAGTGTCATTAGAATGCTTGCCTTCTCCCTAAGTGTTCTCTCCTTGAGTACAAATCCTCTTGAGGCCTGAGCCTTCAGAATTTTCTCTGCCTCTTCGAAGATACTCGGAATAAATCGTAAGGCAATGCTGATCATTAACGTAATTTTCTGGGGGGATAGGCCAATCCAGCGTAATGGCGCAAAGAAGCTCTCGAGTCCATGAGTTAGGCGCTCCGGTGTTGTCGTGAAGGTCAGAATCGCCGTGAACGATATAAACAATATCATACGAAGTGCAGATAGAACACCTCGCTCAATCCCACCTGAGTATAGGGAAATAGGTCCCATAGTAAGTAATCTGGTACCGCCAGTATTGAATATAATTTGGAAAAGTGCAATAAATCCAATTAAGAACAATAATGGCTTAACAGCCCGTGAGTAATAAATAAAGGGTATCTTCGTGAAGCTTATGATGAGAATGGAGAATGCCGTCACTGCTAATACACCAATAAATGAATCGATCATAAAAATGACAATCATAAACAAGAGCATAGCTGTAACCTTAGACCGCGGATCTAATCCATGGATCCAAGAGCCCGTTTCAATATATCTCCCCATGATGATCTTATTACGCACGACGTCCTCCCCCTAACACTTTACTTACATATTCAGCGATATCTTGCACCTGATGCTGATAGTGGCCGTTCGGGAAGCTGGTCTGGAATCGCTCTGAGAAGTCATGCATGAACCGTAAGGATGACGGCACGATCATCCCCGACTCAGTAATGAGTGGTAGGTTATTCATAAGCTCCGCTGCATCCCCATGAAATTTAACTCGGCCCTCACCCATGATAACGAACTCATCAGCATAAGGGAGAACCTCCTCTAGGCGATGTGAGACGACAACAATCGTTCGACCTTCATTCGTACATAAGGACCGTAGCAGCTTCATCACTTCTTCACGGCTTATCTGATCAAGCGAAGCCGTAGGCTCATCAAGCACGTAGATGTCTGGATCCATCACCATGACTGTGGCGATCGCAGCTTTGCGAAGCTGACCGCTGCTCAGCTGAAACGGGCTTAGCTCTAGAATAGAAGCATCCAATCCTAACTGCTCGACCGCATGTCGTGCTGCAGAGTGAGCCTCTTCCTCAGTAGCTCCGAAATTCCGCGGACCGAAGGCAATGTCCTTACCGACCGTTTCCTCGAACATCTGATGTTCGGGGAATTGAAACAATAGACCTACTCGCTTGCGGAGCTCTTGAATCTGTGTTGCCTTCTCACCAGCACGATAATGAAAATCCAAGATCCGAATCTTACCATCTGTAGGAAGTAATATGCCGTTAAAATGCTGCATAAGCGTAGACTTACCTGAACCCGATACACCCAATACGGCAACAAACTTACCTTCTTCTATGTGCAGATCTACATCCTCTAGACCCAGGTGCGTCTTTAGGCTTCCGGAATCGTGATACGTATAGCTGATGTTCTCAAGCTTAATTCCCATAGCGCATCAATAACCTCCTTCTCCTGCAGATGGGGACTGATCTCAATCCCTCTATGCTGTAATTCTCTACCGAGCTGCACGAGGAAGGACGGCTTAAGTCCACACGCCTCCAACAATCGATCCTGCGTCCAGATATCTTGAGGCTTGCAATCTGCTCCAATAGCACCATCCACTAACGCCAATACACGATCAGATGCAGTAATCTCGTCGTGGTCGTGGGTGACCGATATTAGTGTGTATTGTCCACTCTTCTTCATATCCTGCATCATCTGTATCATATCGTGCTTGGACTTCTCATCGAGCATTGATGTGGCTTCATCGAAGATGACAATTCGCGGCTCCATGGCTAGAACTGCTGCTAGAGCAGCACGCTGCTTCTGCCCGCCTGATAGCTGACTTGGATGTCTATCTAATAAATGAGTGATCTGCAGCTTATCCGCATAGTGCGCAACACGCTCCTGCATCAGCTTCAGATCTAGGCAACGATTCTCGAGACCGAATACCATGTCATCCATGACAGTTAAGCCAACAAATTGATTATCTGGATTGGGAAAAACCATACCTACCTGCTCACGGATGCTTCCTACGGTTAATGGGGTTAATTCCATCCCATCTATGATAATACTTCCCCCGCTGCTAGGTAAGAGTCGATTCAACAGCTTCACTAAGGTCGACTTTCCACAGCCATTCTTACCAATAATGCTAACCCATTGACCCTCTTGAATATTGAAGGATATGCGATGAAGCAATGGCTTGTTCTCATCCCTGCCTGTGTAAGAAACTTGATTCAGTTCAATCATCGTGGATTCACTCCTATCGAATCGAACAGTCCAATTCTACGCAGTGAAGAAACCAAATAACGAGTTGACATACCGACGAATACACCTGTTACTACTCCCGCTATTAGGAGAACAGGCAAATAATAGAATATACCTGTTGTGCCAAGTACAAGTGCCGCAGCAACTAGCTGTCCGATATTATGTGTAATGCCACCAACAACGCTAATACCTACCAAGCTGAACTGATTTCTACCTAAACGAAGCATCACATACATGACAATAAAGCTAAAGAGTGCTCCGAAGAAGCTAAATAGAAACGTCGAGAAGGTTCCTAGGATGAATGAGGTCAATAGCGTTTTGAGAATAATAAGCATCATTGCATCCTTACCCGTGAAGAATACAAGACAAGTGAGCACCATAATATTCCCCAAGCCTAATTTGGCTCCAGGAATCGATATCGTTATTGGAATCAAGGATTCAATAATACCAAGCACTACAGCGACTGCAGCGAACATGGAGATCATAACCGTGCGTTTGAGCTCATGAGGATCAGGAGACAATTGCATCTACACCATCCCCTTCCTTCGATTGTCCAACAACCTCAACTAACACTCGATTGGGCAAACAAACGACCTTCTCCCCTACCTTACGAACAGCACCCATATGAACACAGAGCTGATCGGGACAATCTGCATCAATGATCTGAACAGCATTATCAATAATTCGAATCAGGTTATAGCCCCGATCCGTTCGGATTTCTATCTCCTGAAGCTCCGTTGTTAATTCGGCAGTTTTGTAGAGCTCACCGTCCACCGTGATCTTCGCAAAGGTTGTTCCAGCGTATACATCCTCTTCTCCAAACCACAGGAATGATACGAGTATAATTACACCAATCAAGAGTACAGCTATAATGCTGATATCTCCACGTTTCATAGCTATCACTCTCCTATTCGCAAATCAGATGTTTGTGCCGAACGAGAACATTGATTTGCAGCCCAGAGTTATCTGGTGGATTCGCACAGATGTTTGTGCCGAACGAGAACATTGATTTGCAGCTTACCCTGACTATAATTATAATCTTTTCTGGCGAATACTATGTGATTATTCGCACATTGTAGTAAAATGTATTTTGTTAAACTTCTGAATAAAGAATGGGGTGAGGCTAATGCAAGGATCATACAAACGAATTTTAAGCATATTAATCTTATGCCTAGTTGTCATTATACCACTAATAGGCTGTGGCTCGGCAGCTAAGAATAATGCTGTAAGCTCTGGAAGCTACTTTATCTTCGATACTTTAGTTACCGTGAAGGTATACTCTGAACAAGTGGAGGATCAGCATTTCGAAGCCATTGAATTGATTCTTAAGGATATCGATCAAGCTACGAATCGCCAGCTGGAGGGTAGTGAAATTGATCAGGTTAATCGGCGAGCAGGGATAGATGCTGTGAAAGTGTCTGCTGAGACGTTCTTAGTCGTACAGAAGGCAATGGAATACGCTGCTCAATCAGAGGGTAGATTCGATCCAACCATCGGACCGCTTGTTGATCTATGGGGAATTGGTACAGAAGAAGCGCATCGTCCAGATGACGCCATGCTCACGCAGACCGTCAGTCTTGTGAATTACAAGGATGTTCGATTAGATGAGACACAGCAGACGATTCAGCTGAATCGTCCTGACATGTCCATCGACCTAGGTGCAATTGCCAAGGGCTATGCTGCTGATCGGGTTGCAGAATACCTGAGAAGTGAAGGCTTCGAGAGTGCGATCATAGACCTGGGAGGGAATATTCTTGCCATGGGAACCAAGCCGAGCAGCGAGCTCTGGACTATCGGCATTCAAAATCCTGAATCCAAGCGTGGGGATAATATCGGTACCCTTCGAGTACGCAATAAAACGATCGTATCCTCCGGTGTTTATGAACGGTTTTTCATGCATGAGGGTGTTCATTACCATCATATTCTTGATCCGAAGACAGGGTACCCTGTTGCGAATAATCTGTTGAGTATAACCATCGTGACGAACCGCTCCATTGATGCTGATGCGCTATCCACTACGGTATTCTCTATGGGTCTTGAGAAGGGCTTAGCCTTCGTCGAGTCACTAGAGGACGTAGATGCCTTCTTTATTACCCATGAACGAGAAATTTATATATCCAAGGGCTTTGCTGAAGAACTAAACATAACCGATGCCAGCTATACCAAGCACTAACAATAACGAGATTCCAATAATGATGAAGTTTTTCACTGCTAAGGCGAAGGTATGCTCCTTGCTCTGCAGCTTGGCGAACCTCGTAATATTCCGTTGCACGAGAATTAGCGTAGCCAACAGAAGCACAACAAGAGCAGGATTCACTTTAATGATGAACAGGAATAGGATATCGATATAAGCTGCATAGTATAAAAATCGATAGAGAATCATTGCCCACTTCTTCCCTATATAGATAGGTAACGTGTATCTCTGATTCTCTAGATCATCCTCAAGATCACATATGTTATTAGCAAGCATAATATTAGCGATACCGAACATAATCGGCACAGAGAGTAAGAATATATAGATAACCTCTACGATATCAATATGTATAGATAGCTGAGCTATCCCATTACTGAAAATCATATCGACAATTTCGCCTTGCTCTACATGGATATACACCGAGACGAATATAAGCACAAATCCCATAAAAAAGCCCGAAACCGCTTCGCCGAGAGGTAATCTAGAGATTGGAATCGGTCCGAAGGAATAGAGGATCCCGAGAGCAAAGGATATAGCACCTAAGAATAAGACAAGTATGCCCGCGTTAATTACCAGCAGAATTCCTGTTATTGTGGCAATGAGAAAAAGTGTAAAGATCACTGTGATGACCGTGGCTTCCTTTAGCTTGTACTTTACTATGGCGTTATGGGTTTCATATCCGTAGCCCTCCGTTTTCTTCGCTCGCTTGAAGTCATAATAATTATTAATCGCAGTCGTCGCCATATCAATGAATAGCAGGGAAATGAACATTAGGAAAAAATGATAGCCATTAAACTCCCCGAAGCGATAAACTGCGTATACAGCCCCAATTAAGAAAGGAATCATACTAGCAACCTTAGTCTGAATTTCCACGAGCTTTAGAAAACTGATAATTGACATCATGCCACGCTCCTATATGTTATATCTAATGCATTAAGCGCACCTATCTCTGGATGACGAATTTGAAGCACGGATGACGTATTGTCCGTTGTTGTTTAATGCTTATCCATCTCTTCAGACGCCTATCCTCTCTTGATTAAATTCAATTCGATGCCCCTCAGGATCCGTAATGAACACTTGATGCCAGCCCGTAATGCTATCTGGGTAGCTCTCATACTGCCAATTGTGCTCGTCTAAGCGTGCTAGCAGCTGCTTCATATTCGTAACACGTACCGCGAAGTGGCCGTCCTTCTTCAGCATTGGTCTAGGCTCTCGAGGAACGACAAGATGCAGCTCCGTGCTCCCAATGTGGTACCATTGCCCATCGAAGTCGAATGCAGGACGATCATCACTTACCTTAAATCCAAGTATCTCTTCATAGAATTGTCTCGCCTTCTCCAAATCATGAACGATCAGAGCAACATGATGCAATCCTGCGTACATATGAACACATCCTTATGAGATTTATTGTGCTTCAGTAGACTTCTCAATTATACAATTTTTGAGTTGAGTGATAAATAGCAGAAAAGGAAGCCTGAATGGCCCCCTCTTCAGCAACGTTATTCATCTGTGAAACGAATCCACAGCTCCAGGTGTTCTAAGTCGAAAGCTTCATGCGGACGTGAAGCTTCCTGAATATGAGCATACGCCCAATGGTCTTGACTGACGTCTGGCCATGATGGGGCATATTCCCCATACAAGCCACCTCTCTTTAAAGTGCTATTAATCGTGATGACCGCTTCCGCCCGCGTGATGCTACGCTTCGGATAGAACAGACCGTCATCATAACCTGACATAATACCTAGCTCTCTTAATAATTCGATATCATATCTTGCCCAATGGTTATTGGTATCGGCATACGAGAATGTAGATAAATTCTTATCCCTTGTCAGGTTAAGGTAATTCGAAATTACGACAGCCATCTCTCCCCTTGTAATCTCTTTGCTTGGGTAGAACTTACCATCCTCATAGCCCTTCATAATGCCTGTCTCCATCATTACCTCTATGGGCGAGAACGCCCAATGCTTAGAGGATACATCGGAATATGATGATTGGATCGGCTTCGATGTTCTTCCTATAATCGTCGCCATCATCGCGGCCATCTCAGCCCTAGTGATGAATCGGTCTGGCTTAAATTCCCCATCTGGGTAACCACTAATATACTTGAAGTGGGTAACCTTCGGGTAAATCGTAAAGTTGACTAGATTGCTCATCCTCTTACTTCCACTGCTAGTTGATTCGGCATGGAGTATATACACGCCAGGCTCTAGCGCCTTGTTAAGCGTATATTCCCAGCTTCCAGCTGCGTCGGATACAGTCTGAGCTATCTCTTCACCGTCCAAGTAGATGACAATGGTCTGATTGTCCCCAGCCGTGCCCGCGACCTTAATAGGTTGATCGATCACACGATCCGTGTTATCCCCTACTGGGTTCTGGATTAGGATATCCTCTACTGAAGGAGTCACAGCTGTAACCACGTTTGCAGTGGGTTGATACTCTCGATATAGCGTAAATGTACTAAATTTACTAATCGTAAATTGAATGCCTACTGGGTTACCTAGTCCATCATTGATGATTGTTCCATCATTGATTACATCTGTCCTTACAATACGTTTGTCACCATCGGAGTGCTCAATAAATATGCGCAAAGAATCAAGAAATTGTTGCCTTGCCGTTGGATTCGTCGGAATGACAATTCCCGTTAATGGAACAATTACGTCTGTCGATATGCCCGTGTAATTGGTTTCGATCCTCCTGGGAATATCAAGAGCCTCAACACTAGAGCTTCCCGCTGCAGTAGTAACAACTGGATCCTGCAGTACGCGATTGAATGTGTCTTGCTTCTCAACTTCCTGTCTAATTGGGACAATATAGAAGTTTAGATCAATACCTTCATTCTTCATCGTTTCTATCGCCCCGGGAGTTAATACAATCGCTCCTTCAGGCGTAGCTAAATGTAGCTTCTTATTATTCATTCTAAGCAATGCATCACTTGAAATATCCATAGCCAACAAGTCTGCTCGTGCGTTATTAGTCGGTGTATCATTAAATTCCAGTCGAAGCTCGCTAACATCACTATTTAACAATAACTGCACCATCGCTGCGTCAGTAACGATTAGTTTATCAACGATGTTCTGGTTTGACAGCACGCTTCGATTAATTCCTACGGGTACCGCTTCACCATTTACGATAACTGAACTTTCGTCTCTAGGTTTGGTAACCTTATCCTCTATACTCTCACTTTTCACAATAATTAGGAATGTTCTGTTTCTAGAAACTCCATTCTTAGACACGGTCGCTGTCAGAATAACACTAGCATCCTTAGCTAGACCCGAACGATTAACAATCGCCCTATATTCTCTAGCTTGTTGCCCATCTTGTAGTGCAGCCTCTTCGATGCTAAGTATATTCACCTTATTCGATTGCCAAGATACATCAGTACTATTCGCGCCATCCTTTAATAGGAACACAGGAAGAGTAACACTCTCCCATATATCACTTTGTTGATAACGAACGCCGAGATTCTTCGTGGCCTCAACTACATCAGCTTCTGATGTATCTGCGCTTAGCACGACCACAATACTCCCTTGAATACCACCAGATGTCGCAACAATAGTTATATTAGCCCCACCGCTAGCGCTGCTGCTTACCGTTACAACGCCTGTTGCAGCGTTAATACTCACGCCGGTTACGTCAGATTGTAGACTCCAGGTTACGTCGGCACCATCCATCGTGTTGTCGAATTGATCTTTTACCGTTGCTGTGTAGGCTTGGGTTACGGATATAGTAGTTGGGATCGTAATGCTGGATGCACCATATACATATACAGCAGCAGTTACAGCTGTGGGCGCTTCATTACTAAGGGTAACAGCCTTCGAGCCAGATTTAGAAGAATCCGCTACAGAGGTTGCCACTACCGTTACAGTAGCCCCACCGCTAGCGCTGCTGCTTACCGTTACAACGCCTGTTGTTGCATTAATACTCACGCCGGTTACGTCAGATTGTAGACTCCAGGTTACGTTGGCATTAGATATTGGAGAATCCGACTCATCCTTTACAACAGCCGTGTACGTCTCACTTACATTTCCTGAAGCAGGTATTGCAATACTGGAATCCCCATTAACGTTGACGGTTGTTATTGTTACTCCAGTTAAGAAATTCGTCCCAGTGCTTGCTGTGTTCCCTACTTCATCTGAAGTCGTTGCAATGACACCATAAGCCCCTGGGATCCAATTAATGGATGGTGTGTATGCCCAATCCCCATTCGTATCTGCAGTAGCTTGGGCGATGAGTGAATTGTTCATGTTCAGATCAATGATTGCACCCGGTTCCGATTGTCCAACTATACTCCCATCAGCACTCAATGAACTACCCGGTGCTGGACTAGTAATCGTTACGAATGTAGAAGATTTCACTCGCAGGTTAAGCGTAGCTATTACGGTGCTATCTTGGTTTGTTGCAGCCACAACTGTATAATTCATGTTGTCGTTCAATCTATTCGCTGTTGGTACCTTAATAGACCATTTCGTATTCACGACAGGCACAGCAAGCATAGTAAAGCTATTCGCTGAATTGCCTACCTCTGTAACTTCAATATTCACTGAAGTATCCGTCGATCTTCCACGAATTGTTGGCTCAAGGTTATTGATATATATGTAGGGATGAGCATCATTCTCCATACTAATATCAAGTGAATCGACGCCGTAGTTAACTACACTTTGTCTCGTATTTCCATTACCGTCACCTATCATTGCCTTGAATTCATGATAACTAGCAGGTGTTGGAGCTAACGCCCGATCTACCTCCACAGACCAAGTTCCATCTGCGCCAGCTTCTATCTCTCGAAGCAACTGATCATCCACATACAGCTCTACTTGATCATACGGATTTGCTGTCCCGCTGACTACTGGAGTCGTATCCATAGAACGTGTATTATTCTCAGGCATGGCAATCGCTATGTTGCTATTAAGATATGTAATCGTCTGAGTGGCAATTAAGGTCGCATTATTAGCATCAACCGCTTCAACCTTATAGGTTTTACCTGCAACCAGTTCTACTGGATGAGATACCGTTGTATTCCAAGAGCCCGCTGCTCCCTGCGAACCACCGGTCACATTAATATTGAGTATCGTAATGATAGGAGTTGCCTCCAATAATGGATACACCTTAAGGTTCACTTTTCGCGCTCCATTATCTATTCTACTATACGTACCCGCAAAGCTCGTCGGGAAACTAAAGGCGCTGTAGCTCGATGCACCAGTAATTGTAAGACTAGCCGCACCTATCGATGTTTGCTGACTTACAGCTGCCGTGTCCTCATTCTCATTTACTACCGAAGCGTTGACGATATATGAGCCTTCCGCAGTAATACCGGCTAGCCCTGTCACGTTCCAAGCACCGTCGGCAACTGAAGCTGTATGTGTTGCTACAACACTATTACTCGTCGTCGAGGTAACGGTTAGCGTAACTTGACTAGCATTCTGAACATTTACAGTAGTACCAGAGATCGTAGTAGGAAAAACAGTATAAGAGCTTGCTAGATCTAACGCGATATTCGGGCTATAAATAGCAAAAGGCGAAATCTTAACTTGCACACCCTCTCCACCCATATCATCCTTATTGACAACGGATAGGTTAGCCGCCTTAGAGGTTGCAAAGGAGAATTGGAGGATGGAGCTGGACGTAAGATCTGGATCTATTTCTGTAAGACGACTAATAGGAACTTGAAAATCCAAGAAATAATCCCCATTCGTATCCTCTACCACTCTAGCACCTGGAACAGTAGTTCCCGAGGAATCTGTCTTATTGATATATTCGATTACCGAACCATTCGCATTCGTGACATAGATATAGTCCTCATGTGGAGATTTACCATTAACACCTACCGTCGCCTTAGTAACACCATCTTCAGCAATACCAACCAGCCAAACCGAGGATAGGTAACCACCCTTATCGTCTCTAGGGTCACCTAACAGTCTCATTCTAAAAAATAAGTGTGAACCATCTCCAGCCACGTAGAAGGAAGCTTCATTCCCTACTCCTCTTCTAGCACCACTAGTAAAATCAACATCGTCAGGACTAACTCCTGGTTCATTCGCTCGATCATAGTAAATATTGCCCGTTCTATCTGTATACGGGGTAAAGCTTGCTGGCCAAGCTTGCTCAGGGTCGTTGTATGCTTCAATTGCAGTCGCCGCAATGGCCAATTGTGCATTGGGAACAACCATCAAAATCAACATAATTGAAACCATAGTAATCGCAGTTATCCTTCGAACATTCCTCAATATTAACATCTCAAATACCCCTCTCTAGAACACTAATGAATAGATCAATCTAGCTGCATTAACTCGGTTCGTGACAAATCTTAGAAAGGAGTATGAAGAAAAAGCTTTTCTACTTATAGCCCTAAAGTCCTATACAAAATTTTCCATAGAGACACGAAAAATAACGAGTTCTCCATATAATAGCATGTTTCAGCTGATTAGGGTAGTAGAAAACTCGACATCATATAGGTCTTTAGGACTAGTTTTTATTAGAGCTCCCAATCCTCGCGGAGCCTAATATATA
>DFXU01000042.1 GCA_002383285.1 Caryophanales bacterium UBA4100 | reverse complement strand
CGTTCTGTTGGCAAATTTCAAGAAAATATAATAAAATTTATCGATTTAGAGCTTAATCTCAAGAATAGTACGATTAGTTTAAATGGTGATGTCATTAAATTAAACTGCAAGCAATTCGAGCTGCTCGAGTATCTCATTCATAATAAGAATATGATCCTTACTAAGGATCAAATTTTCGACAGGATATGGGGCTACGCATCAGAAACTTCGACTTCCGTTGTAGAGGTCTACGCGAGCAACCTACGGAAAAGCTTAAAGAAATTTAACTACGATCTATATATTAAATCCTTTCGTGGGCTAGGTTATATGATATCGGAGAATGGGTGAGGATGATGGATAAGAATCGAATGCTAAGGAATCAACAAATGAAGTTTATGATTTATAACTTCATTGCATTCACTCTCATCTTCACGATATTCGGCATTATTATTCTAAGCCAGGTGCAGAACACGCTCTATACGAAAGCCGATGAGGAAATGCAGAATTACAAGAATAGAAATGTTAATTTAACACCTAGAGACTCTTTTCCTCCTGAGCCTAGAGATCGCGACCGCAAGATGTCATTCAATCCAAGAATGATTATTCTGCACTGGAATGAAACGGGGGAAATTATGAATCAGGCGCAGATTGGAACACAGTTCTACGAGAACTTAATTGATGGTCTGCAGATGGACGAGCAGGATCTAGATGTAATTAAACATCTGAATTTTAATAATCTATATAATTTTAGAACAATTTCCTATCTGAATGATTATGAGGATGACATATATATCACACAATTGCTAGTGAATGTGGATGCTGAAGAAACGGTGATAGACAATTTTGAAACAATTTTAATATTCTGTACGGTTATCTTCATCCTGCTCTCCATAACGGCAAGTTATGTGTTATCGAGGAAAACGATGAAGCCAATCATGATTTCATGGAGTAAGCAGGTAGAGTTTGTAGAGAACGCCTCCCACGAGCTTCGCACACCGTTAACGATTATTCAGAATAAGCTTGAGCTCTTGCTAACTAAACCAAATGAGAAAATCGTTGATAGATTTGAGAATATCGCGCTTAGCTTATCGGAGACGCGAAGACTCAACAAGCTTACGACCGATCTATTGACCTTAGCTAGAGCGGATTCTACTGAGACGCAATTCGTGAAGAAATCCATAGATATAGATGTATTAATTGAACAAGCATGTGTACCTTATGTAGAAATTGCCGAGTCACAGGACAAGTCATTATGGATGCAATTAGATAGTAAGATGCAGCTTGAGGCAGATGCAAGTAGGATCCATCAGCTACTCGTCATTATATTAGATAACGCACTCAAGTACACGAGTAAGAATGACAGCATAGGCATCAAGACATCATACGAGGATCACCGCATCGTTATCGAGATCAGTGATACAGGTATTGGAATTCGCGAGGAAAACGTGCGGCATATATTCGATCGATTTTATCGTGAAGATCAAGCGAGGACTAGGGAGAAGGGTGGGTTTGGATTAGGTCTGTCTATTGCCCAATGGATCGTTTCAGGACATCAAGGCACGATCAAGGCTCTGCAAAACGAGAATAAAGGAACGACTTTCGTTATAAAATTACCGAAGTAAGCTCCATAGATGATTTCCAGGTGTTGACCCTAACATTAATGTGATGGTTTATAATGATGTTGTGATCACGAGTGAGGGGTGAGTAAGTGAAGATCGGGGAGCTAGCACGGCGGACTGGAGTGAGTGTGCGATCACTCAGATATTACGATGAGCAAGGGCTAGTAAAGCCCCTTCGTCAGGAGAATGGGTACAGAGAATATTCAGCTTTAGCAGAAGAGCAGGTCAGAACGATCCAATTTTACTTAAGTTTAGGCTTATCCACAGATCAGATTTCAAGCTTTCTACATTGTGTTCTGATGAACAAGGAAGCATTCTGTAGTGAGATATTACCTATATACAGACAAAAGCTAGAAGAGATTGATCAGCAGATCAATCAATTGAGTCTGATTAAAGCTAATCTAAAGGATCGAATTATCTCTATATTGGCGGAACAACCAACCAACGAAGGAGGAAATTGAGCATGAGTACAATAGCAGTTGATGATAACAGCTTTCATCATTATTTGCCGGAGAATGGGGTAACTCTGGTCGAATTTGGGGCACCTTGGTGTCCCCCTTGTAAGGTCTTGCATCCCATTCTAGATCAGATCGATCACAAATTTCAGAATGAACAATTAACGATTCTTACTGTCAATTGTGATGAATCCCCACATATAGCAGCACAATATAGCATTATGTCTATGCCTACAATCATTGTCATGTTCCAAGGTGAACCTGTTGAGAAGCTAGTTGGATTAAGGCCTACAAGCACATATGTGCAGATGATCGAACGTTATCTAAGGAAGGCTCATTCTATAATGTAGAAGGGTATAAGAGGTTATTCGATGAATACCATGCAATGAACCATCTGCATACCAGTTGGAGTCGGTCGTTCGTACGTATCTGTATGAACGAAGCCGGCTTTTTTATATGCTTTATATGCTCTACTATTCCATGAGAGAACCTCAAGATCAATTTCATTATCAGGTGTTCGTCCTTTAGCTTCCAGGGCAGTCTCTTGAGCGAAACTGGCCCCATTCCCACCTCCGCACCATTCCGGATGCATTCCGAATCCAAGACGAGTAACCCCCAACATAGGGAAGAACTGTACGAAGCCGATAAGAGCCTGATCGTTGTTGAGGACTACAGCGTATTGTTCATTGCGTATGTGAGGATCACCAAATTCGATCGAATTGGTTTTCATATCTACCCAATCCCGCAAATTGTATATATCGAACGGATAAGGATATCGCCAAGAACAGATGGACTGTGCGTGTTGGATTTCCATTGGTTCAAAGCTGTACATGGATGAATTCTGAGTCATTAGATTGTCTTAATTTCAAGCAACTCATATTGTATGATTCCAACAGGTGCATCAACGCTAATGATATCTCCCACAGCTTTCCCCATTAATGCTTTGCCTAAAGGACTCTCATAGGATATTTTGTTATCGATGACATCCGCCTCTGCTGCCCCGACAATCCGATATTGTATCTGTTCAGCAAACTCCACATCATTAAGAATGACCACAGAACCTACATGAACTATGGATGTATCTAGACTATCGAAATCGGCAACACGCGCGTTATTAATCATTCTCTGTACAGTCATTATTCTGGTCTCCAAGAACGACTGGTCATTCTTAGCAGAATGATATTCACTATTCTCCTTCAAGTCGCCGTAGCTAAGCGCTAGCTTAAGACGAGCAGCTAATTCTTTACGCTTCACATTCTTCAGATCATCTAATTCAAGCTTTAATTGCTCCATTCCCTCACGGGTTAGTACAAGTTCATTCTCTGCCATTCCTACAGCTCCTATTTCATCAAGCGATTTGAAAGATATACTTCAATATCCAATTCTACACTAAACTCAGTATGTTCTCCACTAACATCAGTATAGGTGGGACAACGATTGGAGTTGTCTTAAGCTATCTTTAAGCTGGGGATGTAATATTGAATCATACGAATACATACTGTTTACGAGAGGACGAGACAATACGAATGAAATCAATTAGGAAAAAGAAATGGTTGAAGTGGATCGTCACAACTTGTTCTGTTCTTCTTGTGGTTGTTGCCGCATTCGTGGGGTATTCTTACTTCTTTAGTGAAGAGGAGCAAGCGGTGGCTGCGCGGTCTACTGCTACGGTACAGACAGGCAATCTTGAGGTTAATGTCAGTGGTTCAGGGAACATTCAGCCTGCAGAGAAAGAAAGTATTAAGGCAACGGTTGAAGCTGTTGTGGAGAATGTGAATTACCAGGAGGGTGACCTCGTAAAGCAAGGCGATGTGATAGTCACATTCGAACAGAAGGATATCGCTGCTCAGGTGAGCTCAGAGCAGCTTAATCTTGAGGGTAAACTTCTTGATCTAGAGGAAATGCAGGACAAATATAAGAGTGCTGAGGACGATGCAACTAGAGACAGCTTGGGGATTAGTATAAAAAGGCTGGTGCTCGATATTCAGATTGCCCGTGAATCGATAGCAACTCTACAGGAAGAAACAGCGATTGATCCAATCATCTCACCAATTGATGGAAAACTTACGGTTATCGATGTCAAGGTAGGTGAAACACCAACGAGGAATGCGATAATTGCTGAGGTCGTTGATTATGCCAATCTCCAAATTGTAATAGCAATTGATGAGCTGGATATTCCCAAGGTTACACTAGGTCAGCAAGCAACGATTAGCGTGGAATCGTTGCCGGATTCAACTTTTACTGGAGAAGTTGTTGATATTGCAGAGGAAGGAGCATCGAGCAATGGTGTGGCTACTTTTGATGTCACGGTATTTCTCGAGAATGGTGTGGGTATTAAATCAGGGATGTCAGCAGAAGCAAGTATTCTTGTTGAGAGTAAAGAGAATACGCTCTATCTTCCAATCGAAGCTGTTCAATCACTTAGAGGTCGTTATTATGTAACACTCCCATCTTCAGCAGCTTCGACTGAGGAGGATGAGTCAACCTCAACAGATAGCAATGAAGGGACAGTCCCTTCTGAAGGTGTTAGAGGACAGAGATCTCAGAATACGGGGCTACAAGAAGGTAAGGAGCTTCCAGAGGGTATGGAGCTTCCTGAGGGTGGGTTTCCACAACGTACAGGCACTGGGGCTTCAGGTGCTCAGGCTGGAAACTCCGCAATAAGGTTCATTGAGGTTGGTATTCATAACGAAGATTATATTGAAATTGTATCTGGATTGAGTGAAGGTGATGTGGTTATTCTCCCAATGACTGTTGGAAGTACAACAACAAACCAACAAACACAAGGAGGAATTAGAGGTGCAGGTGTAGGTGGTATCGGTGGTGTGACTGGCGGTGGTGGATTCACACCTCCAGCAGGTGGTGGAAGCTTCGGAGGTGGTGGAAGGTGACCTTACAAGCATCGAAGCTTACATCCCCTACACCATTGATTGAACTACAGCACATTATTAAGGAATATAGATTAGGTGGAGAGACGCTACAAGCATTGAAGAGTGTGTCCCTTACGGTTAATAAGGGTGATTTCATGTGTATTATCGGGCCATCGGGCTCAGGTAAGTCCACGCTTATGAATGTCGTTGGGTGTTTAGATTCTCCGACTTCTGGTAGTTATTGGCTAAATGGTGAGGATGTAACACGACTCAGTGATAATCGACTCGCTGAGATAAGGAATGAGAAGATTGGGTTTATATTCCAGGGATTTAATTTACTTAGTAAGCTGAATGCGATGGAGAATGTAGAGCTACCACTTATCTATCGTGGTGTTCCTTCCAAGCAGCGTCATCAGCTTGCAATCGAGGCACTCGAGAAGGTTGGACTTGGTGATCGGATTCATCATCGACCGGCTGAGCTATCTGGCGGGCAGCAGCAGCGAGTCGCGATTGCCCGGGCACTAGCTGGGAATCCACCGATCTTACTCGCGGACGAGCCTACAGGTGCACTCGATACGAAGACGAGCAGAGAAGTTATGGAGCTGATCAATCAGCTTAACGCAATGGGACACTGTATCGTATTGATTACACATGATCCTGAGGTCTCTGAGCAGGCCAAACGAATAGTCAGAATTCATGATGGGCAATTAAGCGAGCAGGGCGGTGGGGGCTTGTGAATATATTCCAAGGAGTTAAGATGGCTCTTAAGAGTATTGTGTCGAATAAGCTACGTTCCTTGCTCACAATGCTGGGTATCATTATTGGGGTTACCTCGGTTATCGCACTCGTTGCGCTTGGACAGGGTGCGACCAAACAAGTGACAGAGCAGGTGCAGGGCCTTGGTACGAACCTCCTTACGGTTAATATTATGGGACGCGGAACGACCACGACTCTCAATTATGATCAGGTGATGGAATTTAATGAACTTGAAGGTGTTGAACATATTGCCCCGACCAAGAGTGAGAGTACGACTGTCAAATATGGGACTACCTCCGCTGACGTCAGCGTTATGGGAACGAACCCAGACTATGCTTCTGTGCAGAAGTATGAGGTTGCTAAGGGAAGGTTTTTAACAGAGATAGATCTCGATTTCAACCAGAAGGTAGCCCTTCTTGGCTCTGACACAGCTATCGAGCTGTTCGGAACAGCTGAACCCGTCGGCGAGACGTTATTGATCAAGGGTATTCGTTTTAAGGTTGTAGGAGTGCTGGTCTCAAAAGGTGATTCATCTACAGGCTCCAATGATGAGTTAGTGATTATTCCGCTTACGTCGGCTGAACGGCTTTTTCAATCAAAAGGTATTCGAAGTGTATATGTACAAGCAGCGACCATTGAGCAGATGGATGACATCGTTGCAAATTTGGAGAGTGAATTAAGCGATATTTTCCGAGGTAATACGAATAGCTATAGGGTGTTCAATCAGCAGGATGTTCTGGATACGGTAAGCTCTGTAACGGATACGTTATCATTAGCACTTGGTGGTATTGCCAGTATATCTCTGTTCGTGGGTGGTATTGGGATTATGAACATTATGCTTGTATCTGTTAGTGAACGAACACGAGAGATTGGCATCCGCAAGGCTATTGGTGCTAAGCGGCGAGATATCCTAATTCAATTCTTGATTGAAGCAATGGTGTTAGTTGGATTAGGTGGTGTGTTAGGCGTTGGGGTTGGTGTCGGATCAGCCACTCTCTTATCGAGTGTGCTAGATATGGATATCGTATTCTCATTCGATGTGATCATGCTTGCCTTCTCTTTCTCCTTAATTGTAGGCGTGTTGTTCGGTTATCTACCAGCTAACAAGGCAGCCAAGCTAAAACCGATCGATGCGTTAAGATTTAACTAATAGAGAGGAGTAGAGGGTTCCCGTGAATTGTACTGAGGGATTAGAGAATTTGGATTTGGATACAGACAGGATAGATTCAAATTGCTCAGATATGTTTCTGTCCATAATCTCACCCTATACAAGAGAGCTTCGTGCTTACTGTCAATATTTGACCGGTTCAACCTGGGACAGTGAGGATCTGTATCAGGAGACCCTGCTTAAAGCGTATGTTCATTATCAGCAGACCGGTTTCTTCACTGGGGTCAGGGCTTTCATGTATAGGGTCGCTAGGAATATATGGATTGATGATTATCGAAAGCGGCGTAGAAGACTGGTGTATGGTGATGTCATCTATCTACAAGTAGCATATGAAGATACTAGACGGACGGATTTAAACGATATTGTAGAGTGGCTAATCAGCAGATTACCGAGAAGGTACATGAACATGTTCATGCTTGCTGAGATGTTCGATTATACGAATCAAGAAATTGCTGATGAGCTCTCCTCGACAATTCCTGCTGTCAAATGTGTCTTGCACCGAACTCGCCGTATTGTCAGAGGCAAGAATGATATGATCAAGGTTAAGGACCTTGATACTCAACTATTCGATAAGGAAGTTGATCATTGGGTTTCGACAATAGTTAGGGGTGCACTACAGAAGAAGCTATTGTAATTCTGAACTCAATCATAGGTTCTCCACCATACCCCCGTGCAAGCCGGGACAAGGGGACTCTTCTGAGCCTTCACTCTATCTGCGAATTGTTCACCGAAGAAGAATCGGAATAGATGTTCAGCCTCTTCAACTGAGTCGAAATGAGAATCCGTTCGAATATACTGGTGTGAGAAGCCGTAGCTGGTAACAAGAGCTTCATAATAAGGTAAGAGATTCTCTGGTGGTTTGGGCTGTTCGTCACCTGATCCGAAATTTTCGAAAATAATTACAGCTCCAGATGGACGCAAAACCCTTTGGATTTCTACCATAATCAACTCCAGATTGTCTCGCCACTGCTCAACATGCGTATTTGTTGCATAGCAGATAGTCCACCCGGCTGTTACTAAGTCAACTGACTGATTTGCTATAGGTAGAAACCGATGTTCTGCCACATATGCTTGCCAGTTTGTACACTTCATACGCCTCTATGCTTTCTAGCTTTCCATCCTGCCAATTAGGAAATAGATCGTATATTGCATGAGCGCGGTACATAATAACACAAGGGGTAACCATATAGATGAGAGATCTTGTGAGAAGATGAGCAGCAAGGAAACGGAGATAACGCGCCCCAAATTCATAAAGGTTTCTCGCATTACAACAAGCTCATTACGCATCTGACCCTTAAGTGGCAAGGTTCCAATCAGAAGATAGTAATAGGAGTTAATCGTATTAAGAGCAAGAGGATTACTGACTGAGAATACCAGCATGAATACGATAACGGTCCATAAACGAACATCGTAGACTAGGAACAGTGAGCCAATAACAACTAGAGTAGAGGAGACGAGTATGTAATACTTCGCGCCATCATTATTTGCCCTTCGCGACATCATATACCCCGTTATCATGATTACGCCTGAGAAGCATACACCCAGATAACCAATAATATCCTCCCGACCGACGGTCTGGAATAGTAAGATATTCGGTAAGAATAACATAATTCCTTGAAATAGACCGAAGATGAGGAATGCGAACAAGGATTTCAGCCAAATCGTATTCTTGCGCATAAGAAGTGGCATCAGCTTCAGGTAATAACTCTTGTGTCTCATCGGGGTAGTTCGAACTCTCAAACTAACAATTGCTGCAACAAGAAACATGATGAATGATAGTGAGAATGTAAACACATAACCCTGTAAATTCTCACTTCGACCGATGATGGTACCCGCGATTACTGGTCCGAGCAATCCAGCTGCATTAAAGAACACCATATTCAAACCTAGGTAACGAATTCGATTCACATCGGTGGAGACATCGTACATCAGAACCAAGTATCCAATCCAGTAGAAGCCTGCTGCAAAACCACTTAATAAAGCAAAGAGAACATAATAACTAGCGACATTCTCCCTGGCAATAATGACAATTAGGTAGAAAATGGCTGTCAAGAAGATACCTAAACGATATGTAACTAACCGGTCCTTTCTCTTAGCAATCCATCCCCCAACAGCAAATCCCAGAGGAGTCATAATAAAGACAATGATCGTATAAATCCCATTGACCCTTAAGTCCTCAGTTAATCGCCACAAATATAAATTTAGAAAAAGCCCTGCCATCGATGCGCCAAATTGGAATATGCTGTGAATTGTAATCGTTAGGATAGCTTCGCGAGATAGACGTCGCTCAGAGGCGATTGGAGTTCCTTTGTGTGATTGCAGCCAAGATTGCATCCCCATGATGTGTTGCTCCCCTTGTAAACTTGAATTCATTTATTTATACAAACAGCATAACACTATTAACTCCAAGAATGGCTATTGCAACAAAATATGTAGCAGAAATCAGAGTTAATATGTAGCCAAGAATAATCATAACTCCATCCCGTTGAAGAAACCCAATGGACAAGAACAGCATAGCATATGCGGGTAAGGCATTGCCTAAGGGAATTGGTACTGGAACCATGAGTACGATGGCACAGAATAGAATCACCAGACCGTTAATCGTAAGAGAAATTCGATGTATGGCCAGAAATTCCAAGCGTGGACTTGTCCATCTTTCTATTTTGCGGAATATCTTAATAACACCTTTCATCAGGCGTATGATATGCTTCGACTTGATTGTATGGTTACTGAGCCTTCTAGGGAATTTCACATCTCTCTTGCTAATAATGCCGAAGCACAAGTAAATAATCATCAGTCCGAATGGTAAGCTGACACCTGGAATAGAGAGCGGTAGAAGGAATGGCGTACATAGAATAATAATGAATAGGAACGGACCCTTTTCTTGAAGTAATGCCATCAATTTGCTGAGTGATAGCCCGTCCATGTGTGAGTCCGATACAAGGATACTATCTAATACCTCGGTGACACTTCGTTCTGGATTCATTGCAACGGAGGACTCCTTAAGGATACATATTTGCTACTTTCCTCATATTAGTACGATTTAATTGTATGTGCAACTCATTGATAATAATCATTGTGCAACTTATAATCAAGTGTGAGGAGTGGGGGCACAATGAATAAGCGAGGTCAGAAGAAATCAAATTCATTCATAGATATACCTAGAATCCCCAGTAGCGTGCCGTCCATAACTATAGACGACATACAGTCAGAGGATGTAATCAGCACAGGAGTTATAAGTCATCGTAAATTCGATAATCAGGAAGCATATAAAGTTTGCCTAGATAAAGTTATCTTTGACAACACCAGCTTCAGACAGACGGTATGGAGAGAGTTGGATCTTACGGATGTTCGGTTTGACAATTGCGATTTATCTAATATTGACATAAGTGATTCGAATATACATAGGGCTGAATTCAGAAACTGCAAGTTGATTGGTGTGAATCTATCAAATTCAACGCTAAGAAATGTACTCTTCCATAATACAATAATAGATTATGGGAATTTCCGATTTGCTAGCTGCAAGCAGGTTGTATTCCAAGATTGCTCATTATGTGCCGCAGATTTCTATGACTCAAGCTTACTCAAGGTTATGCTCAAAGCCTGCAATTTAGATCATGCCCAATTATCGGGCACCAAGCTGAATGGTATTGATTTAAGTGAATGTGAATTTACTGATTTAGGTGTTGCTGCAGAGGATTTGCAGGGATGCACAATCTCACGAAGCCAAGCATCGGTATTCACCAAGCTGCTCGGTCTCACGATCAAAGAGTGACAGAAATTTGAACACGCACAAGAAAAGGACACAGAAATCTGTGTTCTTTTTTTTATCTTAAGAATAGGATGGTTAACTCTGAATATATTTATTAGAGAGACAATAATATTGAAAGTCGATTGGAGAGGATACATATTTATGGATGGTAGTGCTTGTATGGCTATGTTACTAGCTGGTGGCGAAGGGCGCCGACTATCCCCACTAACGGATAAGCTGGCAAAACCTGCTGTGTTATTCGGAATGGAATATCGAATTATTGATTTTCCACTAAGCAATTGTGCAAATTCCGGAATTAAAGCTGTTGGTGTTCTGACGCAATATCAATCTGAAACGCTACATGCCCATATAGGTGATGGAAAACCATGGGGACTTAACAAAGAGAATAATGCAGAAATAACCATGCTCTCATCCAGTAATTCCAAACTCGGGGACTACTCGGGTACTGCAAATGCAATCTATCGGAATATCGATTATATTGATAAGCATAATCCTGAGCATGTCTTAATTCTGTCTGCCGATCATATATATCAGATGGATTATCGCAAGCTCTTGGCATTTCATAAAGCTAAAGGTGCATCTGCCACGGTATCTGTTGTGCAGGTACCACAATCTGACACTTGTCAGTTTGGGATCATTCAGGCGAATTCCGAACATATTATTACCGATTTTGTTGAGAAGCCTAAGCAATCATCGAGCAATCTTGCTTCAATGGGCATATATATGTTTCGTTGGTCCTATCTTAGAGAGCATCTATTAATAGATGCGAACAATCATCGTTCCTCACACGACTTTGGCAAGGATGTCATCCCTCAGATGCTACAAGCTGGTGGGGATTTGTACGCTTACTTATTCAAGGGATATTGGCGTGATGTTGGGACGATTGATAGTTTGTGGAATGCCCATATGGATTGGTTAGATGGTAAGGTATTCGGGGAAATTGACCAACTTAAGTGGCCGATAACCAGCCGTTTGTTATCCAAAGGGGTGGTGAGTACTCATTATTCACAATATATATCAAACCACCAGTCATTCCTTCATCCGGATAGCTCTATCCAACAATATTTAAGTCGCTCTATCATTTGCAGTGGAGTAGAAGTAGGGAAGAATAGTATAATCAGAGACAGTGTGATCATGCCGAATGTAACGATTGGTCGTAATGTGCGGATTCATCGTGCGATCATTGGAGAAGGTGCTATTATTAAGAGTGATACCGTTATTGGGGGCTATCTTGATAAAATTACGGTAATTGCGCCGAATGCAGTTATATCAGGAGTTCAGCAGCCATATCTTCAGATTGCTCTATCAAAAAGTGTGATTTTATAGCTTCTCTAGATTGTTCATAACATGCTATAATGTTCGTGATAATGAGAGGCGGGTAGTCTCACATCAATCCGCCTCTTCTTAACCCTGAACTGAGGGAGCGCGATATGGACATTATGGTTATCAATAACGGAGTACTATTACGATCGCAATCCGGGCTTTTACGGAGAGCGATCGTATTTGCTTCTACTAATATGAAGGAAAGGTGTCCTTAGATGTACAATAAAGTAGCGATTGTAACTGGAGCGAGTAGAGGCATTGGCAGGGGAGTTGCACTAAAGCTTGCAGAGCATGGCTACGATCTTGCAATCACTCATCTTGATGAAGGGTCGGAGGCAGAGGAAGTTGCGCAGCTGATTACTACAAAGTATCAGCGAAGCTGCCATGTGATTCAATGTGACTTAACGCAGAGTGAATCAGCAAAGAAAGTTATTGATGAAGCTGTAAACGTTTACGGAATAATTGATGTTCTCGTTAATAATGCTGGTGTTACTAAGTTTAATGATATCACCTCAATGCCGGTGGAAATTATTAACTATATGATAAACTTGGACTTTCGTGCACCTATGTTACTTATTAAATATGTAGCCGAACATATGATCGCTAAGCAGACTGCAGGCTCCATTGTTAGTATCGGATCATCAAGAGCGGAACGAGCATATCCGGAAGATGCGGTCTACGGCGGGATGAAAGCAGCCTTGGTCAGGGCTGGTGAATCGATTGCATTAGAGCTAGCTCAATATGGAATAAGAGTAACTACGGTTTCTCCAGGTGCCATCGAGGTTCGTGAAGATATGAAGAATTTCTATAATAAGCTTGGCAAGCGGATTCCTCTTGGGAGGGTTGGTAATCCAGAGGATATTGGTAAAGCGGTAGTATGGCTTTGCTCTGATGAGGCATCTTACATCACAGGTGTGAATATGCGAGTCGATGGTGGTCTTATTCTGCCAGGAATGCCTGAGAGATAAGTGATAGGTTTACATGCTGCAATTAGTTCGACTATTAAAAAAATGTATAGGGGATGATGGAATGTCAGAGGTTACGATTAGAGAGGTCAAAACAATACTTACTGCTCCAGAGGGGATTAACTTGGTTGTAGTGAAGATCGAAACTTCAGAGCCAGGCTTATATGGTCTTGGCTGTGCAACCTTTACGCAGAGGCATCTTGCTGTTAAGACAGCGATCGATGAATACATTAAACCCTTCCTCATCGGCAAGGACGTGTCCCGTATTGAGGACCTGTGGCAAACTGCGATGGTAAGTGGTTACTGGCGGAATGGACCGATTATGAATAATGCTCTGTCAGGCATGGATATGGCATTATGGGACATCAAGGGAAAGATGGCAGGTATGCCTGTTTATCAATTGCTAGGGGGCAAATGTAGGGAGGCCGCAGCTGTCTATAGACATGCTGATGGAATGACTGTACATGAAGTTGAAGATAATGCACGTACATATGTTGAGCAGGGTTATCGCTATATACGCTGTCAGATGGGTAGCTACGGAGGTAAACAGCTTAGTATGCATAAGACAGATCGATCAATACATGGAGCATATTATGACCCAACTGCATATGCAAGAAGCATTCCTCGGCTATTCGAGCATATCCGAAGTACGATTGGTGATGATATTGAGTTAATCCATGATATCCATGAACGACTTGAACCCATTGAAGCTGTTCGTTTAGCAAAAGAATTAGAGAAGTATCGCTTGTTCTACCTCGAGGATGCGCTTCCGCCAGAGCATATCGAATGGTTCCGTATGATTCGAAGCCAGACAAGCACTCCGCTTGCGATGGGTGAGTTATTCGTTCATCCGAAGGAATGGATGCCATTAATGTCAGAGCGCCTAATTGATTTCATTAGGGTTCATATAAGCGCAATCGGTGGTATTACACCAGCAAGAAAGCTAGCCATTCTAGGGGAATCCTTCGGAGTAAGAACAGCTTGGCACGGGCCTGGGGATGTAAGTCCTGTTGGACATGCAGCTAATCTTCATCTGGATTTGGCAAGCCCTAACTTCGGCATACAAGAGTGGCATCAATTTTCCGAGGCAGCACAGGAAGTATTCGCAGGCTGTCCGCAGATAAGAGATGGATACGCCTACTTGTCCGATAAACCTGGTCTGGGCATCGATATCGATGAGAAGAAGGCAGCCGCGTACCCTCCACACAACCAACTACCAGAGTGGACGCTCGCCCGTAAACCGGATGGAACATCGGCTAGACCTTAACATATCTAACTCTATGTTAATAGCTCTACATTATATACTAAGGGCAACGAGATAGAAGTAACATGCAGCAAATAGGGTACCGAAGAGCCTCTATAGCCCGAGGAAACAGTAACATCGAGCAAATAGAGGCTACCCTATACGTCTATCGGGTTGCTTGTCGCCGCTTCATACAGAGCAGCCATCATCCTTACAGACGGAGCCGTCTTCATTAGTGAGAATTGTGAGCTTGGGCTCCTCAGCCCAGGCTTGCTTTAAGGCATTCAGGAAGTAATCAGCCGATTGTGCTCCAGAGATACCGAGCTTGCGATTGATCACGAAGAAGGGAACACCGTTCACACCGAGCTGCTGTGCATCACGTTCTTCCGCCCGTACCTCAGTGCTATACGCAGAGCTAGTAAGTACATCGAGTACCTCTTGTTTATTAAGTCCTATAGCCTCAGCTAAATCTGTAAGCTCCTCGTGGTCACCAACATGCTTGGAATCTGTAAAGTATGCCTTGAACAATTGTTCGGTCATCTCTGATCTCTTACCATGCTTCTCAGCAAGATGCGTTAGTCGATGTGCATCGAATGTATTGGTAAGAACCATCGTATCAAACTCCATCTTGAGTCCAACCATCTCTGCCATTCTGCTAACATTCTGATTCATTTCCTTCGCTTTATCCCGGCTCATTCCGTACTTCGCTGCCAGCATATCGTATACATCCTGTTGAATATCCTTAGGGGCTTTCGGATCAAGCTCAAAGCTTCTATATTCGACCTCAACTTGTTCATTATTAGAGAAATTACTTAATGCTTCCTCAAAGCTCCTTTTGCCAATATAACAGAAAGGGCATGCCACATCTGACCAAATTTCAACCTTCAAAATATACACCTCATTATATTTGTTGTCATAGCCAATCATTGCAATCTTATTAAGTATACCATGTTCAGAAAAGGGAAAGAAACGGAGCTGTCGAAAACTATAGTAGGCTAACTGAGATACTGTCAAACGAAATCATACGAAGGAGGCACCAAATGCCAGATTGGTCGTACCGCACACTATTCCGACCTGTGTTATTCAGATTAGCTTCGCGTCAAGCTCGCCTGCTCACATTGCAGGCAATAGGCGGATTGAGTAAGGTGCCTTGGGGCTCCGCAGTTATTCGAGTATTAGGTCATTTAGATACATCTCCCTTATTACAAACCAAGCTTGGTGATATGCAGCTGAAATCTCCTCTGGGACTTAGTGGGGGGGTGGATATTCATGGTACTGCCACCAAGGCGTTATCTCAATTCGGCTTCGGTTTTCTAGAGATAGGACCAGTTACCATTCATAAGGTCTCTAGTCATTTACCCATTGAGCGAGATCTACAGCATGAATCCCTGATCTATCCAATCGCATATGAGAACGACGGGGTAGAGAACGTTATAGATCGATTGAAGCAGCATCATGAACAAAGGGGCAAACTGCCTTGGATGCTCCGCATAAGACACTCGGAAGAAAGTACAATAGAACACGCATTTGAAGATTACCAGTCATTACTTCAGAGGCTTACCCCATACGCAGATGGCTTCTATATGGATATATTAGACGGTCGATGGCCAATAGAGCATATACTAGATCATTTGAAGTCACTGGTTCAAATGAGTCGTGAGATCATCGCTTCGAAGCTGCTGTTTCTTTATGTCCCATTAGATTATCCGCTCAACAAGCTTCAACGGCTCATTGAGCATCCGAACATACAGCATTGGAACGGTATCGTAATAGGCGATATGCTTCAGACGAATAATGGCTTTGAGATAGGACGAGAGGGTAAGCTATTGAGTATGGAAAGAATACGGTTATTACGCAGTCACCTTCATGATGAGCAGATACTCATCGCTGCAGGGGGCATACATGAACCTCAGGACGCACTTGATATTCTCGATGTCGGTGTACAATTTGTACAGCTGCATAGCGGTCTTGTGTACGCTGGTCCGGGTTTGCCTAAACGAATTAATGAAGCTTTAGTTTATAACAAAATGCGGAACAATGAACCACAAACCGCACCCACATTCTGGAGTGGCTGGGGCTGGATGTACTTACTAGGCATCGCAATGATCATCGGTGGAGTATTGGCCTGGAGCATTGCAGCAACAAGTGTTGTGCTATTCTATGATATACAATTTCTTGGAATGGAGAGAGCAGAACTAATCGCGTTGAATGATCGGCTACTGCCATTCATGTCCCATGATCGGATCACGCTTGCTGGAACAATGCTATCCATTGGTATTCTCTACGTTCAACTAGCCAGGTATGGATTACAGAGGGGTCTACATTGGTCGAAGGCGGCACTAAGTATTTCTTGTTTTGTTGGCTTTAGCAGCTTTTTCTTATATTTGGGGTACGGGTACTTTGATCCGCTTCATGCTCTAGTCGCTGCGATTCTGTTACCACTATTCTTGCTCTCCTTACGCGCACGTGTGAACGAGCCGTCAAGACGGCAACCGAAGCTGAACAATGACCAGATATGGCTGTTCGCTCTATGGGGTCAATTGATGTTCGTGATTCTAGGCTTTGCCCTAGCTATTGGAGGACTTACGATCTCCTTCGTTGGGATCACACACATCTTCGTTCCCACGGACCTTGCCTTTATGGATACAACTCATGCATCACTAGGACATGTGAATGATAAGCTATTGCCCCTAATCGCACACGATCGCGCTGGCTTCGGAGGCGCACTGTTCTCCCTCGCGTTAGCCATACTGTTTACCGCACTATGGGGGATTAATCAAGGGGAGCGCTGGCTGTGGTGGACATTCCTTGGCGGGGGCTTGCCGGGATTTGCCGCTGTCTTTTCTGTGCATCTCGAGATCGGTTATTCTGACTTCTGGCACCTGCTCCCTGCCTATATTGCCCTTGTGATTTATGTGCTTGGCCTCGCTCTGTTATATCCGTACTTGGTAAAACCACGCTACTTAAGCTCAGGAGCCTGATGCAAGTTGGTATTCGTAGTCTTCTTCGTTCCTGATTCTATGGTATTATTGATCCATAAAGAGCCGTTAGAGCTCATACTGGAGAGAGTGGAGTTGGAGCATATGATGGAGGGCAAGAAAGTTGTTATTGCTGGAGCGCGGAAGCTCGAGGAATTCAGTGCGTTGATTGAGAAGCAGGGAGGAATTCCTGTCATTCGCTCCATGCAAGGAACGGTCTATCTGGCAGAGGATGCTGTAGAGGATGATTTGCGTAAATTGATGGTGAATGGTGCAGATTGGCTGATATTCATCACTGGCGTTGGCACAGATACCTTATTCGACCAAGCGGAGAAGTTAGGGATTCATGGCGAGTTTCTTCAGATCGTTGAGCAATCCCAAGTGGCTGCACGGGGCTATAAGACATTAGCTGCCTTGAAGAAGAGGGGCATTAAACCAGCTGCCGTTGATGATGATGGAACGAATCGGGGATTAATCCGGGTGTTAGCTGATGTGGAATTATCCGGCCAACAAGTCGCCGTACAGCTGCATGGAGAACCAGCTCCAGGATTGATTAGATTTCTCGAGGGTAAGGGTGCAGTCGTCACTCAGCTGCTTCCGTATCGACACATCGCACCGGAATCACATATTGTAGAGACATTGTGTAAAGAGCTCATAGATGGAACCGTTGATGCAGTATGCTTCACAACTGGCTTGCAAATTCACAATCTGTTCAATTATGCCAGGCAGCAAGGGTATGGTGAAGAGATTAAGCAGTCATTTGCCAATAAAGCTCTAGCTGTTGCCATAGGGAGATTGACTGCGGAGTCGCTGACCGAGGAAGGTGTAGAACGGATATTAATCCCCGAATCAGAACGGATGGGAGCTATGATCTTCGCATTAAGAGATTATTATCACTCGTGATTACCTCAAGGTAACTAAGTTAACTAAAGATCAGTCCTTATGTTCTGTATACGGTTTGTCTATAATAATAAGATCACACGAAGTTGGGAGAGATCAATCATATGCAATATCGTAAATTAGGTAAGAATGGTCCAGCAATATCTGTCATTGGTTTCGGATCTTGGGCAACAGGTGGAGATTGGGGCGGTCAAGATGATCAGCTATCCCTAGACAGCATTCGTGCTGCATTAGATGCAGGCGTTACCTTCTTCGATACCGCTGCTATCTATGGAAAAGGACATTCTGAAGAAATGATTGGTAAAGGGTTAAAGGGCGATCGTAGTAAAGTCGTACTCGCCACCAAATGTGGGATGGTATGGGATGAGAATGGGAAGGTTTCTAAGAATGGAACATTCGATTCCATACTTCGTGAAGCAGAGGCTTCCCTACGTCGTTTAGGTACGGACTATATTGATTTATATCAAATGCATTGGCCAGATACCGATATGAACGCTCCGGCTGAAGAAACGATGCGCGCGATGGAGAAGCTCGTACAGGATGGTAAGGTTCGTTATGTAGGCGTAAGTAATTACAACGTGGACTTGTTAGAGAAGTCTCTTGCAGTCAGACATGTAGATTCGCTACAGCCTCCTTATTCAATTCTAAGACCAGCTGTAGAAAAAGAAATTCTGCCCTATTGTTTAGAGAAAGGGATTGGAGTTGTATCTTACAGTGCACTAACCTCTGGATTGCTCTCTGGTACTTATACGTACGATACTAAGTTTCCAGAGAATGATTGGCGTTCACGTAATAAAGCACATACTGTGGATTTGCACAGTAATGTGGATCGTGTCGAGAAGCTGAGAGTCATAGCTGATCGATTGGATCTCACCGTACCGCAGCTTGCAGTTGCTTATGTTATTGCACATCCAGCAATTACGAGTGCAATCGTTGGCGTCCGTAAACCTAGTCATATTCTTGGTGTGCTTCCTGCAATTGATGTTAAGCTAGACGAGGCTACATTAGGCGAAATTCGTGCGATTGCAGCTAGCTAGGGTATTATGCTATGAGAGAGCTGAGGTTATGCCTCAGCTCTCTTTTTCCCCCCAACATATTCTCCTCTTAGATTAAGGTAACAATTTCAACAATTCTTGCTTGATTTTTCTAGGGTCAGTTGTCGGTGCATAACGTTTTACAACTTGACCTTTGCTATCTACAAGGAATTTGGTGAAATTCCACTTTATTTTTTTGCTGAGAAGTACTTTTTTCTGGTCTTTCAGGAATGTAAATAAAGGGTCTGCTTGTTCTCCATTCACATCAATCTTCGCAAAGATAGGGAAGGTTACACCATAATTCAATTGACAGAACTCAGTTGTTTCGTCGATGTTATCAAATTCTTGATTGTTAAATTGGTCGCATGGAAATCCTAGAATTTCTAAACCAAGATCATTGTACGAATCGTATAGCTCCTGAAGTCCTTTGAATTGAGGAGTTAACCCACATTTACTCGCTGTATTCACTATGATTAATGGTTTGCCTTCGTATACCTTTAACGACTGCTGTTCACCATTTGGTTGCTTCACTGTAAAATCATATACAGTCTTCATGATTGATCCCTCCTAGGATACTTAATCGATGAATAGACGTTACAGCAATATCACGTCATATAAGGCTCCACCAATGTCTGCACTCGTGCAATTCCATCCCACATATCATTGGGACCATCATATACAATCGTTATCGGTCCTTGATAACCGGATCTTATCACCACATCCATACACTGATTAAACTCAGCAGCATTCGGAAATCCATCCTCATTGGTTATCGCCTTGGCATGAATAGATTCACTATGTGGAACTGTCTTAGCCAGCTCTTCGAATTTGTCATCTCCCTTGAAGTTACCGAAGTCGGACGTGAGCCCAAGACGAGCACCACAAGCCTCCAATAGAGTCAAACAATTATCCGCCGTGTAGCTTAGAGGCCGGAAGTTCTCCGTAATCACTCGAACATTCCTCGTAGCTGCATAATCACATAATATTCGCAGTGCATCTGCTGATCGCTCAAGAGCTTCCTTATCCGAAGGATCAGCATCGCCTGCAATCACACGCACACGTTCTGCTCCAGCCTTGCTAGCAACATCGATCCACTTCTTAAGCCATTCGATGTCCGCACTTCTACGAGCTTCATCGTTACTAGAGATATCTCCATAGTCAGCTAACAATGTATAGAATGGAATTCCGGAAGTCTCGAATGCGCTTCTTAGCTGCTGCAGGTAAACGTCTGAGGTATCTCGTATATGGAAGTGCCCAATTTCGAGTGCCGAATACCCTTTGGCAGCAAGCTCCCTCGGAAGCTCCAAGAGTGAGATTGTTTCGGGTTGGTCTTGGATATCCAAGAATTGCTCCCTCTTCTGTTCATCCCACTTTGTCCAATGTAATGGGCCTAGATTTCTGTGTAAGCTCCATGTAGTAAGCGATAAGTAGATCATGGTATGCCCTCCTATAACGAAGTACTTCGCGTAATGATCCAATATTATCATAAATTGAGCGGATAAGGATCAGATGAACACAAATTGACTAATGGATATAGGGCCGATTAGCTTCAGATAAACGTCATAATTACCACTCTTAGTTATGAGATTACATTGTGTGGAATGCCAATTTTGTGATCCTCCAGTTGGAGGTACGACACAAGCTCCAATGATAATACCGTCAATACTGTCTAATCGAATCTCGATAGCTCCACCATCCATGCTTGCCACAAGAGCTTCGAAGCTGCGAGCTTCATTACTCAGATTAACGTCTTTGAATTTGATCCATGCATGATTCTGTGAAACAACGAAGATACAGCTCTCACCCATCTCGCCCTCGCCAAGCTGAACGCCTTCATAATCATCATAATTAATGGCACGCGTAGGTTTCATAAGATCACGAGAAGGAATGACATCTCCATGGACGATTAACTTCGTGTTTAATTGAATATCACTTGAGCTTCTCCCGATCATGATGGAATAACTGCCAGATTCAACACAGTATTGCTCCCTAGTAACATCCCATATGGATAATTCAGAAGCGGATACGGTAAGGGAAATCGACTTAGATTGGCCTTCGTTGAGATGGAAACGTTGAAAACCCATTAATTTCTTAAGCGGCTGTTTAACTCGAGATTGGTCTTGATGCACGTACAATTGTGCGACTTCATCACTTGAACCAGGACCTAGGTTCGTAACTACGAAGCTAATCGTCACTAACCCATCTGCTTCTATCTCGTTCGTACTTACTTGTAGGTCCTCGTATTGAAATTTTGCATACGATAATCCATGTCCAAATGGATAAAGAGCATCACCTTCGAAGTACTGATATGTTCGTCCACCCTTAATGATATCGTAATCCATGATATCTGGCAGCTGATCTACAGAGCGATACCAAGTCATATTCAAGCGCCCCGCAGGAGCATAGTCTCCGAACAAGACATCGGCCACAGCATGACCTAATTCTTGACCCGCATGCGAGGTATATACAATAGCTGGGATATGCTCATTCACCCAATTGATGGCATATGGATAGCTGCCTACGAGCACTACGATAGTATTAGGATTTGCTTTATATATATCTTGAATTAACCTTTCTTGAGATGCCGGTAATGTAAGGTCCGGACGATCTATCGTTTCTTTGCCATTAATGAGAGGGTGATTACCTACGAAGACAATAGCGGTTTCTGCTGAGGCAGCAGCGTTGATCGCTTCAAGATGACCATCGACCACGTATTCCTTCACGAATTTCTCCGCTGAGGAGTCATCCTTATGCTCGACGACTGTGAGCACACCATCATCTGAATCAGACAATGTGATGGAATGCTGATTCCAGGTTTTTAGTAATATCGTGTGATCATCTTGCTCGTGAATATGGAAGACTTCCTTTGTGAACCAACCCCAAATTTCATCTGCTGAAGCAGTAACCTGCTTATCATCCGTAGTTATATACTTACCATTCGTTGAAGAGATTAATGTGTGGCAATCCCAGCCCCAATCCGATTGATGGAACACCTCTGCATGCTCACTAAACTTGGTATCAGCTATAAGCGTAAGATTGTCCTTCTCTGACAATCTTACATATTGACCTGTCGTAGTGGATTTCAGTTTATACTGATCACTACCATCCTTGAACATAATATCCGCCTCAGGTAATTTTCCTGTGATACCCTCAAGTGGCGTTATGGCATAAGGAAGGGAGCCGCTATACCAATCTCGATAAACACGATTACCCATGGGACCTATAACTGCAATCTTCTTCACTTTTTCCGAATCAAGTGGCAGGGTTCGATGCTCATTCTTCAGCAGGACGATATTCTTACGAGCTGCCACTAAGGATAGCTTAGCATGCTCCTCGCTGCAGATAATGGATTCAGGTATGTTCGAATATGGATTGTTCTCCTCGGGATCAAACTCACCTAATCGAAACCGGACTCTAAAGGTGTTACTGAGCGCGCGGTCCAGATCCTGCTCGGTAAGTAAGCCCTCCGATAGCGCATCACGAATCGCCTGCTTGGAGATGTCATGATCATCTGTAATACTATCAATGCCAGCAAGAATGGAATTAGCTACCGCGAGCGTGTAGTTATCATAATATTTATGATCATTGACCGTACCAAGTACATCACCAGCATCACTAACAATAAATCCGTTCATCCCCCATTGCTCCTTGACAATTTTTAAGACATCGGGATTCAGATTCGCAGGAACGCCATTTACGGAGTTATAGGATGTCATCATCGACAGTGCGCCGCCTTCCTTGAAAGGCAGCTCGAACGCTTTCAGATAATATTCATGCATGTTGCGGGGATCTATACTAACTGAACATTCACCACGATTGATTTCATTGTTGTTGCCAATAAAGTGCTTCAGGGATGCGACAGCTTTAACGTAGAAGGGGTCAGTACCTTGTATGCCTTGGATCAAGGCGGAGGTCAATTTACCTGTTAGATAAGGATCTTCTCCATATGCTTCTTCGGTTCGTCCCCATCGAGGATCGCGTTCCATATCAACGGTAGGTGCCCATAATGTGAGTCCATTCATAGCGGGGTCTTTCTTATAGAAGCCTCGAGCCTCGTCACCAATTGCACTTCCTACTTCTTGTATAAGCTCCGTATCCCATGTGCACGCTAGACCAATGGATTGCGGGAAGGTTGTAGCCTCTCCCAGCCATGCCATACCATGGGCAGCCTCAGTTCCATGCTTATAAGGCTTTACTCCAAGTCGTTCAATCTGATCCTGATATTGGCACATGAGATTAACCTTCTCATCGAGTGTGAAGCGGGAAATCAAGTCCCGTACTCTGAGCTCAAGTGGTAAATGATGATTCTGGTATGGATATTTATCGTTAGTTATCATTGTATCGAGTCCCCTTATTTATAGATATGATTAGCATAGCACCGATTTCTAACAGAGAACACCCGATGAATTGCTACGAAATCACTACATAAATTAAACATTTACCATCATTTACGACAAGGTTGTCCGTTAATTTCCGTAGACAAGAACAGTTCCTATGTTAATATGATGGTGGTACTTCGAGGAGGGGATTAATATATTCGAAAATTTAGTCAGTATGCTTAATAATGTTAAGCTACGTAACAAAATGATACTAGCCTATATATTCGTCATCATGGTACCGCTTATTCTAGTGGGCTTTGGTGTCGTTCGCGAATTTCGGCAAACTGCCCTCAGTGATGCGATTGATCAAACCGTAATGAACGTGGAGCGGGTTAAGCTTAGAACGGCCGAGATTTTGAACATATCCATTGAATTGTCCAATAAGCTTGCGATTGACGAACAGTTAGAGGATATTGTTAATGGCAAATACGAGAACACCTTGGGTGTATATCAAACCTATAGAGATTTCAAAACCATCGATACGTATTTAGATTTTAATAAGGAAATTTCCAATATTAAGCTATATGTCAATAACCAGACACTACTCAACAACTGGCAGATATTACCGCTCGATAAGCACACGGAGAAATCGACCTGGTATCAATCGGCATTGAATGGTCAAGGTCTTATTGGCTGGTATTACTTTGATGACATAACTCGTAATGCTTCTAGTAGCCTAAGTCTTGTCAGAAGAATTCATTCCAACGAATATCAAACTCATGCGATGCAAGTCATTGATCTGGATACGAACTATCTGAACTCCATTCTAAGTCAGGAGCAGTTCGAAACGGTCATATTGGATGAGAATGATATCGTTGTGGCATCGAACCGTCCGAATATGATTAGGAAGAAGATAAGTGACACACATCTAGATGAGAGTATAGCCACAATGGCGAGCGGATCACACGAAATTGATATAGATGGAGAGGCCTCGAAGGTATATATCGAGGATTTTACACCGCCTGTTAGCTATACCAAGCTAAAAATTATTACTATATTCTCGATTGAGAGTATTGTTGCGGAAGCGAATCGGATTAGTAGAATTGGATTTACTGTGATTATCATTAGCTTTGCCATTGCACTTATTCTGATTTATCTAATCTGTACAATGATTGCAAATCGATTGTTAAATTTAAGTAAACAGATTGGTAAGGTGTCTAAAGGTCATTTCAACGCAACCCTGGTCGTAGATGGTAATGATGAGATAGGTCAAATATCCAGACAATTTAATGGGATGGTTTATAATATTAAGGAATTAATGGATGAGGTTGAATTGTCGAATGATCAGAAAAACCAGCTAGAGCTCAAGCAGAATGAAATTAAGCTGAAGATGCTAGCAAGTCAGATTAACCCGCATTTTCTCTATAATGCACTAGAATCCATTCGAATGAAGGCTCACATGAAGGGTGAGCGTGAAATTGCACATACCGTAATGCTCCTTGGGAAGCTCTTACGTAAGAATTTGGAGATTTCCGGTAAGAAAATAAGCGTGAGTGATGAGTTTGACATCATACGCAACTACCTAGATATCCAGAAATTTCGTTACGAGGATCGATTGAATTATGAATTAGAATTAGAGCCAGCGGCTTTGAGGGTGATGATTCCCCCGCTAATTATCCAACCACTCGTAGAGAATGCAGTCCTTCATGGATTGGAGAATCAATTAGAGGGTGGGATGATTACTGTTAAGGCCTATGTCGATAATGGACATCTGCATATTGAAGTAGCAGACAATGGCATTGGAATGAATGAGTCACAGGTAGAGATCATAAAGCAAGCTATCGCTGACCAAGAAGAGGATCGAATAGGCATGAGGAATGTTCATCAGCGGATCCAAATCATATATGGTGAGCAATACGGCTTACATGTTCAGAGCGTGCCTACGCTGGGGACGAAGATCCAATTCACAATTCCACTGGAGGTAAACCATGTATAGAGTCATGATTGTTGATGATGAGCCTCTCATTCGTGAAGGATTGAGAACGCTCATAGAATGGGAAAATTACGGTTTTCAGGTTGTAGCTGTCGCACGTGATGGTAATGACGCATTAGCCCGATTTGACAATGCTGCTCCGGATTTAATGGTGGTGGATATTCGTATGCCTGTTATGGATGGTCTTCAGCTTATTGAAGCTGTAAGAAAGCGGAGCATTCACACACATTTCTTAATATTAAGCGGGTATTCCGACTTTAACTATGCGAAGAGGGCTATTCAATCCAAGGTGGATGGCTATATTCTAAAGCCTATTGATGAGGACGAGCTCATCCAATATCTAGAGCTCATAAGAATACAATTAGATAAGGAGTCAGTAGCTGCTCTTAGTGTTAATCACACATCTAGCCAACAGTTCTTCAGCTCAGACCTTCGCTTCGGAGCATCAGAGGTAACGATGGAATCTATGGATCTAACTCGATATATGCAGATGCTTCATTATGCATTGGACATAGGGGATAAGGAGAGTGTGTCCTTGTTAATACAAGAAGTCGGGAACGATATGGCGATGACATTCAGATCAGAGCAGCTTGTAAAAACTAACTATATTCAACTATTAGTTGCGATTACTCAGAAGCTCTTACAAGCTCACCCCCTGCTGAGATCCTCTGAGCATAAGATTACAGAATGGATCTCACAAATATATGATCAGACTACGTTTAAGTCCATGCAGCTATTAATCCATGTGCAGCTATGTAAGATTATTGATTACATGGGATTTAACCAGTCTGATACACTGATCAAACGAATACTTGATATGGTTCAACGAAATTATCGTGAAAGCTTAAAGCTTGAATCCTTAGCAGAGGTATTCAACTATAACAGCGCTTATTTAGGTAAGCTGTTCAAGAATCATACAGGGGATAGCTTTCATACTTACTTGGATAAGGTGAGAATTGACAAAGCGAAGGAATTGTTAGACGAGGGACTTAAGGTGTATCAGGTAGCTGAGCTGGTGGGATATACGAATGTAGATTACTTCCATACTAAATTTAAGAAGTATGTGGGCAAAGCTCCTAAAGCCTATCAGAACGAATAATTGAACCATGGTAGAGGTGTGAATGAATCACATCTCTTTTTTTTGCTTATCGAGAGTGCAATTTTCACATGATTTTTGAAGTAATGTATAGGGTACCTTATCTGTGATGTGTGCGGTAACATGAACCTATGTTAATTCAAGGAGGACTTCAGATGCAGACGGTTAGTGCTGGATTAATTACGCAACGAGGGAATAAAATCCAGAGATTCTTTAGAACAGCTATCAAACAAAGATACTTGTATCTCATGTCTCTTCCCTTTATTGCTTGGATATTCGTCTTCAGCTATCTCCCAATCTGGGGCTGGACGACTGCCTTTATGAAGTATAAGCCTTCAAGATCATTCTGGGAGCAAGAATGGGTAGGCTTTCAATATTTCAAAGAATTGTTAGCGGATGAGCGATTTTACATGGTCATGCGCAATACGCTAGCGATGAGTATTATGGGGCTTGTAATTGGATTTACGGTTCCAATTATATTCGCAGTCTTCTTGAATGAATTGAAAGGAAAGATGTTTAAGAAATCCCTGCAAACCATATCCTATCTTCCACATTTTGTTTCCTGGGTTGTAGTAGCAGGCCTCGTTTACAAGATGCTCTCGACAGATAACGGAGCTGTCAATGATCTACTCATGTGGTTAGGAATTATAGATCAACCCGTACAGTTCATGGCCAAGGAGACTTGGTTTTGGGGAATTGTAACCATCTCTGATCTATGGAAGGAGATGGGCTGGAACTCCATTATATTCTTAGCAGCCATCGCCGGAATTGATCAAGAGCTTTATGACGCTTCAAGGGTAGACGGTGCAAGTCGCTTTAGGCAGATTTGGCACATCACTCTTCCAGGTATCCGAAGTGTAATTATTGTATTGCTTATCTTATCGATTGGTCATCTGATTCAAATTGGATTTGAGAAGCAGTTCTTATTAGGTAACCCACTTGTTGTTAATTATTCTGAGGTTCTTGACTTGTATGCTCTGAATTATGGTCTTGCATTGAACAGATTTCCATTCGGAACAGCTGTAGGGATATTCAATTCTCTCGTTAGTATCGTTCTATTGGTTTCCGCGAATGCATTATTCAAGCGTTACAGTAATGAGAGTGTCTACTAAGGGAGGAGGATNNCAGTAATGAGAGTGTTTACTAAGCTAAAGGAGGAGGTGTATAGATGACTAATTCTAATGCTATTTCAAAATCTTATGGACGAGCATCACGAGGTGATCGGATGTTCGATATATTCAACTACATTCTTATGGGAATTATTCTGATCGTAACGATATATCCATTCTTGAATGTTCTGGCCATTTCCTTGAACAATTCAGCGGATACGGTTAGAGGGGGAATTACGATCTTCCCTAGAGAGTTCACACTGGAGAACTATGCAACTATTTTTCAAAGACAGGATCTAACCACAGCTTTCCGCATTTCAGTATTACGAACGGTGCTCGGAACAATAATTGGATTGATTGCATGCTCATTGTTAGCCTATACACTCAGTCGTCGAGATTTTCAAGGTCGAAGAGTCATATCCTTCATCTTAGTTCTAACGCTATACATCTCAGGAGGACTAATCCCTGTATTCTTACTATACCGTGATCTTGGATTTATTAATTCCTTCTGGGTATATGTGCTCCCAGGTATGGTGAATGCCTTCTACGTTTTCGTTATCCGCTCCTTTATGGATAATCTTCCATACGAGCTGCAGGAGTCGGCAAAGATGGATGGGGCTAATGATATTAAGATATTCTGGAGCATTATTCTACCTTTGTGCAAGCCTGTGCTTGCAACCATCGCCTTATTCATTGCGGTAGGTCAGTGGAATTCCTGGTTTGATACTTATATTTATAATGGCTCTGCAGAGCACCTAACTACCTTACAATATGAGCTAACCAAAATACTGCAGAGTACGCAAACGGGTAGCAGTGCTGCATATGGCAATAATATTGCGGAGAAGCAGCAAAGTGTATCACCAGATTCCATTAAGATGGCAATAACGATCGTAACCATTGTTCCTATTCTGCTTGTCTATCCTTTCTTGCAACGCTATTTCGTAAAAGGATTAACACTTGGAGCGGTAAAAAGCTAATTTCGGTATCTACAGGTAAGCCTGTTTATACAATAGATGTACACATGAAAGGGAGGAAATAGAATAATGAATATCAGCTATAAGAAAATGATGAGTGTATTGATTGTTGCTATCATGCTGGTTTTAACCGCTTGTGGAAACAATACAAATGAGGCTAAGGTTAATAATGAGCCTAAACCTGGATCGACAACGAATGAGGCACCGGACACAGTTGAACCTATGACACTTTCGTTTTATTCTGAGGATATTAACCCACAATGGGCTAATATGCAGGATGATATAGGGAAGTATATTACAGAGAAGACTGGTATTACTATTGATCCTGAATTTGCAGTTGGAGATGCTGTACAGAAAACCAATCTGATTGCTGCATCTGGCCAATATCACGACCTCATGGCTCCCAAGGGATCTCATGGTGTGTTAATTGAAGCAGGAGCGATGCTTGATTTAACAGATCTGATTGAAGAGCATGCACCCAATATTAAAGCACTACTAGGTGATCAAATCAATCGTCTTCGTTATAGCGCTGAGGATCCTTCCATATATTTCATCCCGAATCAAGATACAATCGGGCAAATATACTTCGATGCGGGTGACCCTTCAACCTTCAGCATGCCGTAGTCAAAGAACAAGGTTATCCAGAGATGAAGACGCTTAAAGACTATGAGAAAGCCATTCAAACCTATGTGGATAAAAACCCTACCATCGATGGACAGAAAACAATTGGTTTATCTCTGTTAGCAGAGGATTGGCGGATAATGATCTCTGTTACCAACCCTGCCTTCTGGGCAACAGGAGCTCCAGATGATGGAGAATACTATATTGATCCAAAGACCTATGAGGCTATGTATCATTACAGACGACCTGAGGAAAAAGAGTATTTCCGATGGCTAAACCATATGAATGATGTTGGTCTGCTTGATCCAGAAAGCTTTGTGCAGAAGTATGATCAATATTTAGCGAAGATTGCTAGTGGCCGTGTAGTTGCAACGATTGACCAAGAGTGGGAAATCGGTGAAGCGGAGAATTCCTTAAAGTCAGCAGGTAAGCATGAGCGAGCTTATGGTCATTATCCGATAACTCTTGATGATTCTTATAAGGCAGCTAACTTTCAGCAAACCGGATTTAGCGGTAACTGGGGTGTAGGCATTACAGTTGATGCAGAGGATCCAGTCAGAGCCATTAAATTTCTAGATTTCTTATCTTCCGAAGAAGGTCAAATTTTGACTAACTGGGGTATTGAAGGTAAACATTATACAGTAGTAGATGGTAAACGTGTCATTACGCCGGAATTTCTAGAGATGAAGAAGAACGACAATAATACATTCAAGCAAACAACAGGCGTGGGTAATTACAATTTCTCCTTACGTAATGGTGATGGTGTCTTGGATAGTACTGGGAATTACTTCACAACGAATAATCCTGTGCAAATTTTAGAAAATTATTCGCCAGTTGAGATTGAAGTTCTTAAAGGGTATGGTGCAACCTACTGGAAGGATCTATTCCCTAAAGAGGATGAATTCCCGATAAAAGCTTGGGGTGCTGCTTGGAACATTCCAGTTCCTAATGATTCTCCGAACACTGTATTTAACAAAAAAATGGTGGATATCACAAGAAAACGTATACCTGAGGCGATTCTAGCTAAGCCTGCGGATTTCGATAAGGTGTTCGATACGATGCTTCAGGAGCTTGATAAAGCTGGAGTCAAAGAGATGGAGAAAAACTATACGGAGCTCGTTAAAGCAAGAGTTAAGCTTTGGAATGAATAGAACTTAGACATATGTATAGAGAAAGGACCTGTCATTGACGGGTCCTTTCTCTATACTGAGCAGGTGTATCATTCATCTGCTGTCGAAATTTTTTAATAAAATAGCTCAGATTATCGAAGCCAACCTCCATGGCGATATCTAATATTTTGCGATTAGAATGCTGTATGAGGTCTGCAGCCTTATTAATTCGAAACGAATTAATGTATTCAATCGGTGTTTGACGAACCATGGCCTTGAAGAATCGGCAGAAGTGGCCTTCACTCATATAAATCAGCGAAGCCAAATCATTAATTGTAATACGATTCATATAGTAGGTTCCAATGTAATTTAATACAGCTTTGAGGCTATCTATTCGATTCGATACGGCTAGGCTAGGTATGTGACGATTGATCCAGCGGTTATTCGCAGCGATATTAGCAAGGATTAAATAAAGATGGGCTTTCACAGCTAGCTCATGCCCGAGTGCCTTCTGCTCCAATGTCCGCATGATGCTATCTAAGTTAGCTAGGATCGCTCTCTCATCATTCTGGTAATAAGAATATTGTAATGGAAGAGACTTGCTGCCTTCTATTAGAGGAAGGATGTAATCATTCTGCACAGTGTCATTGATACCGCTGCGAAGTAATTTCATATTAAACACAACAGCAAAAAAACTGCAGCCCTCATCGCCCAACGGATAAACAGCATGGATGTCTCCGCCATGAATGAATACAGCCTCACCGGCACGAGTTGGGTAATAATTAGTTCCAATCTGTACTAATGCTGCTCCTTCAAGAACATAGAAGAATTCCGCTTCTTCATGCCAATGCAATTCCACAACTAGCTCATTAGGTCCTATCTGAAGCCAGTAGGGAGCGAGGGGGAAGCTCTCATTACCGTGGAATCGATTTTCCTTAGGTGTGCTATTGAGAATCTCTTGAATAAAAATCACCTCTTGCGGAGATTATATCATAATTGTGTTATTAACGATCATAATTGAGCGAGATATCATGCTGCAATATCATTATCATAGTATTATATCATGTGCTAATCAATAATATTTTTTGGGAGGTTCCAAATGAAATTTACTGATGGTTATTGGCAGGTTCGAGAAGGTTTACGTCTGCAAAATCCAATTGAGATTCGGGATACGCGAGTAGAAGCGGATTCAATCACTACATTCTCAGCAACAAAGGTTGTTCGTACTAAGGGTGATACACTAAACGCAACACTCTTGACACAGAAATTTAGCTCTCCAATGCCGAATGTGATTAAGGTTCAATTTTACCGACATATAGGGAAGACTACGAATGGTCCGGAATTTGATATCCATTCCACAGGTGGTCATCCCATCGACATTGAGCAGAATGAGGAGCAACTTGTACTCAAGAGCGGTTTGCTAAGCGTGCGAGTAGGGAAATCCGATGGTAGAATTCATTATTACTATGATCAGAGACGGCTAACCGGAAGTAATAATAAAGGACCCGCGCATATTGAAAGCCTTGATTATGACAAGAAAACATATGTGCGCGAGCAGCTGGATTTAGGAATAGGTGAGTATATATATGGGTTAGGCGAGAGATTCACTCCCTTCGTAAAGAATGGTCAGGTAGTCGACATCTGGAATGAAGATGGTGGAACGAGCAGTGAGCAGGCCTACAAGAATGTTCCTTTCTACCTTTCCAACTATGGCTATGGCGTGTTCGTTAACCATCCTGAGAAGGTGTCCTATGAGGTTGCTTCTGAGGTAGTTTCGAAGGTGCAGTTTAGTGTGGAGGGTGAATATCTGGAATACTATATCGTTGGTGGTGATTCGCCGAAGGATGTATTGAACAATTTCACTGCATTGACTGGGAAGCCAGCGCTGCCTCCAGCGTGGTCATTCGGATTGTGGCTTACAACCTCCTTCACAACTAGCTATGATGAGAATACCGTGAATAGCTTTATTGATGGCATGAGTGAACGAGATCTTCCCTTGCATGTGTTCCACTTCGATTGCTTCTGGATGAAGGAATATGAGTGGTGTGGCTTCGAATGGGACAAGGATGTCTTCCCTGATCCTGAAGGGATGATCAAGCGTCTGAAGGGCAAGGGTCTGAAGATCTGTGTCTGGATTAATCCGTATATCGCTCAGAAGTCAGACATGTTCAAGGAAGGTATGGATAACGGCTACTTCGTCATGACCAAGGATATGGATGTGTGGCAATGGGACAAGTGGCAAGCAGGCATGGGGCTCGTAGATTTCACTAATCCAGCTGCAGTGAAGTGGTATCAGGGCAAGCTTAAGAGATTGCTGGATATCGGTGTGGATAGCTTTAAAACTGACTTTGGTGAGCGAATTCCGACGGACGTAATATATCACGACGGTTCCGATCCGATCAAGATGCACAATTATTACACGCACTTATATAATAAAGCCGTATTTGATCTGCTAGAGGAGGAGCTTGGTAAGAATCAAGCTATGCTCTTCGCACGATCAGCCACTGCCGGCGGTCAGCAATTCCCGGTTCATTGGGGCGGAGATTGCTCGTCTAACTACGAATCGATGGCAGAGACATTACGCGGAGGATTATCGCTTGGACTATCCGGCTTCGGCTTCTGGAGTCATGATATAAGCGGCTTCGAACGGACAGCACCGCCAGATGTATATAAGCGCTGGGTTGCCTTCGGTTTATTGTCTTCCCATAGCCGTCTTCATGGCAACGAATCTTATCGAGTACCATGGTTGTTCGGTGATGAGGCTGTCGATGTCTTGCGATTCTTTACGAAGCTAAAGTGCAGCCTGATGCCATATCTGTTCAGCAAAGCGGTAGAAGCCTCTGTAAAGGGAACACCGATGATGCGAGCGATGGTGTTGGAATTTAATCATGATCCGACGTGTGATCATCTGGATCGTCAATACATGCTCGGCGATTCATTATTGGTTGCACCGATCTTCAATGAGCAGGGCGTTGCCCGTTATTATGTACCTGCAGGGACGTGGACAGATTACTTGACCGGAGCAACTGTAGAAGGCGGTCGTTGGATTACTCAAGAATATGATTTCTTCAGCCTCCCATTATTGGTTAGACAGAATAGCATCATCGCTGTGGGTAAGGATGATTTACGTCCAGACTATGACTTTGCTGATGGTGTCGATCTTCAACTGTTCGAGCTGCAGGAGGGTGCCACAGCTGAAGCTGAGGTATTCAATATGAATGGTGAGCTTGAGCTACAGGTCAAGGCTGAGCGAGCAGATGGAATAATCCGGATTGTGACTAAAGGCAGCGGCAAACCATGGAGCTTGACTCTGCGGGGATTCAGTGATATTAGATCCGTTGAAGGCTTTGTAGTGGAGAAGAGTCCATTAGGAGTAGCTCTTACTCCTGAGCAAGGTGCTTCGGTGATGAAGATTACGCTGTAATTTCAGATCATAACAAGACCGTGGATGATTGATCCAAGGTCTTGTTTTCTTGTAGTGGGTCTCATAGCTGTCCGATCTATAGATGAAGTGAGAATGTGACAGTAGTATGGGCTCTCGTATTCATGGTAGATTTACAATGATTATGTAGAATAACGCAATTATCCTGGGAGGTGCTTATACAGCATGCTAAATGTAATCAAGCGAATACCGCAAGAATGGAAGCTCTGGTACAAGCAGCCAGCTTCTATCTGGGAGGAGGCTCTACCGCTCGGGAATGGTAGACTTGGTGCGATGATATTCGGAGGTGCGAAGCAGGAACGACTTCAATTGAACGAGGATACATTGTGGTCTGGCTTCCCACGAGATACGATTAACTATGAAGCTCAACGTTACTTGAAGCAAGCTCGTAATCTCATTCGTGCAGGTGAATATGTAGAGGCACAACAGCTCATAGAGAAGGCAATGCAAGGACGGAATGCGGAGTCCTATGAGACGGCTGGTGACTTATGGATAGAGCATCAAGGCGAAGGGATTATAACAGAATATCGGCGCGAATTGGACATATCCACAGCGATTGCCAATGTATCTTATCAATTGGATGAGGTCAGAGTACTTAGAGAAGCTTGGATCAGTGCAAAGGATCAAGTGCTGGTGGTGCGTTATAAGTCCGATCGTCCTAATTCGTTGAATATGAGGATTTCCTTAGACGCGATATTAAGACACCGAATAGACAGCTTGGATCATGGCATGCTAAGACTGAAGGGGCAGAGTCCAAGCTATGTAGCTAACAATTATGGTGGTGAGCATCCTAATGCCATCGTATATGAGGATGAGCTTGGACTTTCTTATGAGGTTCACCTTCAGGTCGTATTGGATGATGGACATTTAGACCTGTTTGAAGGAACATCATTACAAGTTTCGAATGCTAGCGGATTCACTGTATATTTAACTGCAGCGACCAACTTTGCAGGCTTTCAGGTCCAGCCTGATCCTATGGATCTACAGCCAGGAGCACGTTGCAGAGAATGGCTGGAGTCTGCAACAGCCTATTCATACGAAGCCTTAAGACGTCGTCATACAGAGGAGCATCAACGGTTATTTCATCGGGTTGATCTGAATCTGGGTGTATCCGAGCGTGTAAATCTAGCAACGGATGAGAGGCTAAGCCATTACAAAAATCAACATGTGGATCCTCAAATGGAAGCACTATTATTCCAATATGGACGTTATTTGCTCATTAGTAGCTCTCGTCCGGGAACGCAGCCTGCGAATCTACAAGGGATATGGAACCCGCATATCCAGCCGCCCTGGTGCTGTGACTACACAACAAACATCAATACAGAGATGAACTACTGGTTAGCAGAGGTTACGAATTTGAGTGAATGTCATGAGCCCTTAATTGATATGATTCGTGATTTAAGTATATCAGGTAAGAGGACGGCTTCACTGCACTATGGCAGCCGGGGCTGGGCCGCTCATCACAATGTGGATTTGTGGAGAATGTCGACCCCTACCGAGGGGGATGCGAGCTGGGCCTTCTGGCCGATGGGAGGGGCATGGCTAGTTCGGCACTTATGGGAGCATTACTTATACAATCGCGACATCAAGTTCCTGAGAGAGCAAGCTTTTCCCATTATGACGGGTTCTGTCTTATTTTGTTTGGATTGGCTGGTTGAAGGACCGAATGGGCTGCTGGTAACGAATCCATCGACATCACCAGAGAACAAGTTTGTTACTGCTGAAGGGGTACCGAGCAGTGTGTCCATGGCGACAACAATGGATATCTCGATTATTCGGGAGCAATTTATTCATTACTTAGAGGCAAGTCAATTATTAGACTGTGATGGGGATATTCAATCTGAAGTAGCAACGGCTCTGAAACGTTTGCCACCTTTTCAAATCGGCTCTCACGGTCAATTAATGGAATGGTTCGAGGATTTCCAAGAGCATGAACCCGGACACCGTCATGTTTCTCATCTGTACGGTTTATACCCGGGGAATCAAATTACCGAGCAAACACCAGAGCTCCTCGAAGCATGCCGAGTATCACTTCAACGGAGACTAGAGAATGGGGGTGGGCATACTGGATGGAGCTGTGCATGGCTGATCAGCCTGTTTGCTCGTCTGAAGGATGGAGAGCAGGCATATCATTTTGTGCAAACCTTGCTATCTCGGTCAACTTATCCGAACTTGTTCGATGCTCATCCCCCATTCCAGATCGACGGTAACTTTGGGGGAACAGCAGGTATAGCAGAGCTCTTGCTGCAAAGTCATGGAGCACTGATCCAGCTATTACCAGCCCTTCCCCAAGCATGGTCTGACGGATATGTGACGGGATTGAAGGCGAGAGGCGGCTTTGAGGTGGACATCGAGTGGAGCAATAATCAGCTAGTACATGCTCATATTCATGCTCAAGTTGATGGACACTGTCAATTGATGTACAACAATCAACAGCTGTCAGTCAGAGATACAAGCGATTCGGTCGTCGAGCTTCGAAACGGTGCTTTCGACGCTATAGCAGGCGAAAGCTATTATATACTGCAGAAATAAACTAGAGTAACTGTACATAAAAAGGAGCATTCAGTTCACCGAATGCTCCTTTTTGTGGTTAATTTGGGATTTGGTGGGAGATGTATTCTTCTTGTGGTATGCTACAGTTTACTTTTGACTGTTATCCCAATGACTCAGCAAATAGTACCGAAGAGCCTCTACAGAGTTGAACTTGGAGCAGAGGAGTGTGCATAGCGTAGCGAAGAGCCTCTACAGAGTGAACTTGGAGTATTCTATGAATATTTGGAGAGATCCCCAGAAAATCAACTTGCGAGAAGCACTTAACTTTTTCAAAAGGACACCAAAAAAAATTATTGGGCTAGGGTGGACTCCTTGAGCTCGCTCTTGACCAACGCTTTGGATACCCAGGCTTTGCTCTTCCACCGTAAGAATAAAACAAATCCCCGTACCCACTCATCCGCAATAAATGCAACCCATATGCCGAGTAAGCCATATCCCATATGTATCCCTAAGAAATAAATAAGTGGAATACTAAATACCCAAATGATGATAACAGATACACCCATTGTAAATCTCATATCACCTGTGGCTTGCAAGGATCTCTCAAGCAGGATGTTAAAGTTTCTTCCTGGCTCCATCAGGAATCCCAATAGTATCAATACGGCACCAAGCGATAGAATGTCAGGATCATCTGTGAACAAACGGAGTAAAGGATCCCTGAATAAAGCTATAATTGACATTGTGCTGAGGGTAATTACTAAGCTTCTAGCCAAGTTGCGAAACACTTGCCTATACGCTTCTTCATGCTCGCCAGCGCCTATCAGATGACCAACAATGATCTGTAAGCCTCTACCTAAGGAGATAGCTAGAATCATTACGAAGAACAGAATATTCTGTGTGTATATTCGGGTAGTTAGTAACTCAGCACCTAATGAAGCGATGAATATAGTTGTCACAATCTGACTAGCAAAGTAAGAAATCTGCGAAGCGGATGAGGGCAACCCGACCATTAGTATCTTGACGACATGCTCTCGCTTCCACCTTACTAGATCCTTCCAGAGGAGCTTAATATGTACCCTTCTATACAAGACTAGAAAATTAGCAGCCAAGCCCACTGCCTGACTAATAAGTGTGGATATAGCTACTCCCATAACGCCAAGCTGAGGGAAGCCGATAGCACCAAAGATGAAACAATAATTGAGTATGATATGCAGTATATTCATTCCAACGACGACCAACATTGTATCTCTAGTATATCCGTGTGATTGGACTATTGCAGATATTGTGATCATTACTGCTTGAAGGAAGAGCGTTCCTCCTACGATGAGCAAATATATTTTGGCCTGAGAGAACAAAGCTTCCTCTAGTCCGAATACACCCAGTAATGGGGTACTGAAGGAAACGATGATAACACTTAAGAATAATCCGAATAAAAAATTGAGCGGGATAGCTGTGGAAACTAATCTAGGAATCTCCGCAATCTTCTTAGCGCCGAGATATTGTGCAATAACAACTGCCGCACCTACAGAAACAAAGCTCATGATGATGACCATGAACATGATGATTTGATTTGCGACCCCAACTGCAGCAACCGCATCATCTCCAACCTTACTGAGCATAAAGGTATCGGAGGTTCGCAGGAACATATGTAGTGCGGATTCCACAAAAATAGGCCAGGCTATTGTAAATAGGGATAACTTCTTCACATCTAAGCTGCTGCTACTCATAGTTAATGTTCTATCCCTTCAACTTATCTCCATATATACCAAGTCACCAAGTCATCAAGTCATCCAAGTCAGATTCTACTGCTGCACCTCATGCTCGGAATTAAATCCAAGCTCTTGCAGGAATGCACGGGCAATTGCCATATGTCCCACCATACTGGGATGAACGCGATCCCAAGCTATTGTAGCTGGGTAGATGTGTATCATTAATCGATCGAATGCAGCCTGAGTATCTACGAATAGGGCACCATATTCCTCTGCTAATCGTTTTACGACTTGGCTGTATTGATCCATAGTGCTTCGCATAGCGTCATGACGGTTGGGCTCAATGTAGAACGGAGTCATGAGAATAAGACCTTTTAAGATTGGTAAGGTTTCTGTAATAAGAGATCGTAAGGTTGCCTCGTATTCATCTATGTAAACATGAGATTCGGTGATTGTGGGTTGATCATATTGACGCCAGACATCGTTGGTTCCAATCATAATGGATAACCAGTCAGGATGAAGATCAAGGACGTCCGTCTGCCAACGATCCTTAAGATCACGAGTGGTATTCCCGCTTGAACCAACATTCGCAACACGAATAGCTAGTTCGGGGTATGTAGAAGTAATTAGTGCATTGACCAAGGTTACATAACCTCTACCCAAGCCTTCGAATAAACCCTCGCCCACAGGACGCTTGCGATCGCAATCTGTAATGGAATCCCCAATCATAACTAGCTTATCATTCGAACCTAATTTCATTCTCCATAACTTCCTTTCAGTATATTTATACCGCTTCTTATTATAAACGATTACTTAAAAGGTATATAGCAGGAAAAAATTATGCTTATCACATCATATCAATTAACGCAATTGTCACCTATAGTAAGAAGAGGGCAGCAATTCGTTAGAGAACAATATATGAATTCTGATTTAACACTAGATATGCTAGCTGAGGAGCTGCAGATTTCGGCTATATATTATAATCAATATCGCAGGAGGAATTAAATGAATAAACGACAAGCTTTTCTAGTCGCATCCATGTGTTATATTATCTTCTTCTCCGTGCTGAATGGTACGATGTTCAATGTAGCTTTACCTGCATTGTCTGATGAATTCTCGCTTTCACCATCTGGAGTTAGCTGGGTTGTCGTTGCGTATTCCTTGATATTCGCAGTTGGCTCTGTCACCTATGGGAAGCTTGCCGACATTTATCCAATCAGAAGGTTAATCACCATCGGCTTGGTATTATTCTCTGCAGGCTCATTGATTGGTTTTCTCTCTGAGGAATATTGGATGGTCATCGCCGCACGAGTGATTCAGGGAAGTGGCTCCGCAGCGATTCCAGCACTAGCGATGATCGCGAGTGCAAGATATTTTCCAATTGAACATAGGGGTTACGTAATGGGTTTTGTCGCCTCCACGGTCGCATTCGGATTTGGTATTGGCCCCTTACTTGGAGGAGCCATTGCTCAAGTATTCGATTGGCGGGTATTGTTCCTCGTCTCCGTGTGTTCTCTGCTAGCGTTACCGATATTGCTTAGAGCACTACCTCATGAGCAATCACAGGCTGGAAGCTTCGATGTAGTAGGTGCCTTGCTATTCGGATTAGGTGTTGCTGCTCTAATGATGGGCGTGAATACGAATATATGGTATCTATTATTGGGTGCTCTGTTCCTGGTCACATTCATCCTTCATATTCGGGTGAAGGAGAGGCCGTTTATTCAAATTAGCTTGTTCAAGAATCTTAAATTTGTCCTCTTGCTATTATTCGCATTATGCATCTACTTTTCTCATATGGCCTCATTCTTCGTACTTCCGCTTATATTGGCAGACGTTAATGGACTTGAACCGGGCTGGATTGGTTTAGTGTTCTTCCCAGGAGCCATGATTGCAGCGATACTAGGTACACGAGCGGGGAAATTAAGTGATACATATGGGAGTCAAGTCGTATTGAGATGGGCTGCTATTATGATGGCAACTGGCTTCTTAGTCATCTCCTCATTAATTAGTGTATCCGTGTTATGGATTAGCATGACCCTAGTATTCATATTCTTAGGTTTCTCAAGCGTTCAGGCATCGCTTGCAAGCTATATTGCCAGTACACTAGAGCCTGCAGAAACTGGTGTGGGTTTAGGCCTATATAATCTAACATCCTTCATGGGGGGGACTCTTGGGCCTACCTTAATATCGGCATTCCTAGAGGTTGATACACCTCACTGGAATATACTTAATCCAGGAGAATTCACAGCCTACAGTAATGGCATGCTGATCGTATCTATCATATGCTTCAGCTCGTTAATACTGCTGCAGAGGGTGCGAACAGGTGAGAATTTAGTGCAACTTACGAACGCTCATCGGTGAATATCCTTTGTATTGCTTGAAGATCTTGGAGAAGCTATTAATACTACCGCAACCGACCTGCTCTGCAATAGCGGTAATGGTAAGCGTGGTTGTCCGCAGTAGCCGTTCCGCCTCATAGATTCGTTGAAGATTAATGTACTGGATAAGCGTCAGCCCCGTTAGTTTCTTGAATGTCTTGCAGAAGTGAAAGGGACTTAAGTGAACCATATCCGCCACTTGACTAAGTGTAATACGATCAGTAAAGTGCTTCTCGATAAAGAGGAGCATTTCTTTAAATTGAGCTGTTTGTAATCGTGCTGCATCGGATTGGCGCTTGTCATCGTGACTAGAAGTAATGTATCCGCGGCATAACCATGTGAATATAAGCTGGCAATATGCCCTAATCATGACCTCATATCCGTTATTCTTGCTCTTGAACTCTTGTATCAATGAGAATATTGTCGTAACTAGCTGAGGGTAGTAATTACTGTTCTTGTCGATGATATTGGAGAAGCTTTGAGACATTAAGTCAACCGACATCAAATTTGCACTTTGATGCCCTACAAGTGAAGGGTGAAAGACGATTGCATAATATTTGATGTATTGGGTAGGATCATCATTGTATCCGGCGTGTAATTGCCCGCTGTTGACGAATAAGAGATCTCCAGCAGCAGCATGAATTTGACTGCCTCCCAGCTGGAATATGGCTTCACCTTGATCGACCAGGATCAATTCGTAATGCTCATGCCAATGCAATTTAAGTATTTGGTTACCCGTAGGGGAATTTTCGAAGATATTGAATGGAAATGCTTGATTTATTAAAGTTGTGTTCTCCCAGAGATCATCGCGCAAAATCAACACCCCCAATCGCAATATCGGACAAAAAAAGCGCAATTACATTAGAGACGATTATCTGATCTATCCATTATAGTAGAACGGTATTCTATTTTCCATATCTGTCTTAGGAGATGATCTAGAATGAAGCAAATTCGGATTGGTACATTAGTTAAAGGTAATACGGCAGTTGAAGTTATTCCGCAGATTATGCAGCATGGATTTGAATCCTTCGGTTTAACCTTCTGGCAATCAACAGGAAATATAGACCTCGTCGAAACGGCGAAGAAGGTCAGAGCGATCATAGATGAGAAGGATATCGTGATCGGTACACTAGGTATATTCGGAAACCCGCTTACAGGCAAAGGTGACAGTGTAGATTCACTAGCAAGCTGGGAGCGGCTAATTGATCACGCTCACTTATTCGGAACGGACATTGTCTCAGGATTTACTGGCAGAATACCGAATTGTCCAATCGATGAGTCGATGAGTCGTTACGCTGAGGTATTCGGTGAGTTAGCGAAGCGAGCAGAGGACCGCGGTGTCCGTATTGCTTTTGAAAATTGTGATATGCACGGTACCTGGTATGAAGGCGAATGGAATATTGCTCATAATCCAACTGCGTGGGAAATGATGTTCAACGCGGTACCTTCAGACAGCATTGGTTTACAGTGGGAGCCGACTCATCAGATGGTAAGCCTCATTGATCCGCTTCCTCAGCTGCGCAAATGGATGCCGAAGATATTCAATGTTCATGGCAAGGACGCGACAATCGCATGGGATATCGTGAAGGAATATGGGATACATGGACCTAAGCAATTCGTATGGCACCGTACACCTGGATTTGGGGACACCAATTGGACAGACGTTATCTCTATTCTTCGCCAGAATAATTATGAAGGAACAATAGAGATTGAGGGGTGGCATGATCCTGTTTATCGCGATGAGTTAGAGATGACCGGGCAAGTTCATGCGCTCAATTATCTGAAGCAATCTCGCGGAGGGCAATTTGTACCGAATCCGACGGAGGTAAAGTAGATGGGCACATACAAAATCATAATTGCAGGCTGTGGTGGAATGGCCAACGCTTGGGTAGAATATGGTAAGCAACGTTCAGATGCTAAGATTGTGGGGCTCGTAGATATTAGTGAAGAGCAGGCTCAGAAGCTAGCGAATAAGCATGGTTTAGTAGTGCCTATCTTCAAGGATGTGAAGAAAGCGGCTCAAGCAACGGGAGCTAATCTGGTATTCGATACAACAATACCCGAGGTTCATAAGCAAATTGCCATGGCTGCCTTCGAGGCGGGTTGTGATGTTATGGGTGAGAAGCCAATGGCAGCCTCACTCAAGGACGCACAGATGATGTTAGAAGAAGCCCAGAATCAAGGCAGGTTCTATGCTGTCATGCAGAATCGGCGATTCAATCAGAATATTCGAGGCTTTCGTGAGATCATCGCACAAGGTAATATCGGTACAACCGGTTTTGTGAATGCTGACTTCTTCCTAGGGGCACACTTCGGCGGCTTCAGAGATGCAATGGCCAGTCCACTTATTCTAGATATGGCGATTCATACGTTCGACCAAGCTAGATTTATAAGTGGAGCTGACCCTGTATCTGTGTATTGCCATGAGTTTAACCCACCAGGCTCTTGGTATGCAGGGAACGCCGCAGCGGTTTGTATATTCGAGATGTCTGACGGTTCTGTGTTTAACTATCGGGGCTCGTGGTGTGCCGAGGGTGCACCAACCTCTTGGGAAGCACAATGGCGCGTTACTGGAACGAAGGGAACTGCCATCTGGGATGGGCATGCTGCCCCTTACTATGAAACCATAGAACCAGCAGAGGGCAAGGTGTTCTTGAATAAATTTAAACGTCATGAGCCGATACCACCAGTTATGCGTAATGAGGGTCATCCAGCATGTCTTGACGAGATGTTCAGTGCACTGAGCGAGAACAGGAAAGCAGAGACGGATTGCTCCGATAATATTAAGAGTATGCAAATGGTATTCGGTGCTCTAGAAAGTGCAGCACAAGGGAAGAAAATTCACTTCAACTAATTTATCAACCACTTCAGTAAGCTTATCCTTCTCTATTGATGTCTGATACTGCCGACAATTAGTTCGCGAAGCTGTAAATGTATTGACATTAATAGAAAGGATAAGTAACATCGATGTTATTAGGCTATTTAAGTTAATTACGAATGAATTTACCTAATAACAATGATGAGTAAAGAGGGTATTTAGGGTGAAGACGAACATAACCATGAAGGATATTGCGGATAAATTGGGTGTCAGTGTGGTCACTGTTTCAAAAGCACTTAACGATAAGGATGGCGTTGGCAGTGAACTAAAATCTAAGATTAAACAGATGGCTCAAGACATTGGTTATCGCTTTAATACAAGTGCTAAATCAATGAAAGAGGGTTTATCTTATAATATTGGAGTTATTATCCCTGAACGGTTTGCAGGTCCTAATCAGTCGTTCTACCTACAATTCTATCAGCAGATATCTAAGGTGCTCAATAAATTTTCTTATTACGGGATCTTATACATCCTGAGCAGTAAGGATGAGGAAGAGCTAAATTTGCCTATTCTGTATTCTGAGAAAAAAGTAGACGGATTTATCGTGTTAGGGCAAATTAGCAATGAGTATATTGAGCTGCTACAGGATATGGAAACTCCGTATGTATTCCTGGATTTCTATACAAACCATGCTGAGGTAGATTCAATCATTTCCGATAGCTATTACGGCGTATATGAGATGACGAATTACTTGATTAGTAATGGGCATCGTAACATCGCTTTTGTAGGCAATATTCATTCGACGAGTAGTATACAGGATCGCTTTCTAGGTTATTATAAATCTTTACTCGAACACAACATACAATTAAATGATAATTATATTATCTCAGATCGGGATGAACGGGGCCTGTATATTGATTTTGCTCTGCCAGAGCATATGCCCACGGCCTTCGTATGTAACTGTGATCAAGTTGCATATAACTTAGTTAATAAATTAAATAAGAATGGTTATTCAGTCCCTAATGATTGTTCAGTTGTAGGATTTGATAATGATCTATATGCATCTATTACAGAGCCGCAGCTTACAACCATTGAAGTTGATGTTGAAGAGATGTCCCTTGTGGCCGTTAAATCGTTAATAAAAAAGCTAAAGAATCAAAAGGAAAAGTTCGGACGAATCATGATCAATTGCAGGATTATCCATAGGGATTCTGTTAAAGCGTTGAATTAATTACGAAGATTCATTCAGCTAGGAAGCATTCTCCAAAAAGGGAGGAAAGCTTCCTAGCTTTTTTAGTTAGGTAAATATATATAAATTAGCTAATTAGATTGTATTTAAGTTAAATAAAGATGTAATCCCTTCTTTTATTGGTTTATTTTAGAATTAAATGGGCATTTTTCTTAAGGTTCTGAGCATATATTTCTGTTGACACGTAAGCGCTAACAAAATATAATAAAGTTGTTAGCTAATCGATAATCTTAATTTAACTAAGGGGGAGCAACATGAAGAAGCTTTTATTAATTATTTTTGCAGTCGTTTTTGTATTCGGTATATTCGCAGGATGCTCAAGCAACAACAACAATGCAGCTGAGCCCGCAAAGGAAGCACCAGCAGCGGATGTTAAGAAGGATGAGCCAACGCCTGCAGCAGAAGAAATAAAAGGTGAGATCACAGTATTAACACAGAGAACGGATATTGTTGATAGTGTATTCAAACAACAATACCTACCCATCTTTAATGAAAAGTACCCAGATATCAAAGTTAACTTTGAAGCAGTTACTGACTACGAAGGCTCAGTTAAGATTCGGATGAACACAGATGATTACGGTGATGTATTATTAATTCCTAACAATCTTCTACCTGAGGACTTACCGAACTACTTCGAACCGCTTGGCAACCTATCTGAGCTGTCCGAGAAGTATTTGTTCGCTGAAGAAAGAGCATTTGAGGGAGTTACTTATGGATTACCTATTGTAGTTAATGCAAATGGAATCTTGTACAACAAGCAAGTATTCAAGGATGCTGGTATTACAGAGCTTCCGAAGACAACAGACGATTTCTTAGCAGCTATGCAAAAAATTAAGGACAATACAGATGCAATTCCTTTCTACACAAATTATGCGGCTGGTTGGACGCTTGCGGGTCAATGGCAGGGTAATGTGACTTCCATAGCCGGAGATCCTGATTATTACAACCTTAAGATGCCGATAGAGAACGATCCGTTCGCTGAAGGCAAACCTCACTATGTGCTTTACAAGCTAATGTATGATCTAGCGAAACAAGGATTAATCGAGCCAGATCCAACCACAACAGACTGGGAGCTCTCCAAGCCAATGCTTGGTGAAGGTAAGATCGGCGCTTTGCTGCTTGGATCATGGGCAATTACACAATTCCAAGATGCAGCAGGGGCTAACAAAGATAATGTTGGATACATGCCATTCCCGTCCAATATTAATGGTAAAGTTTACTCCTCATCTGGCGGAGATTACAAAATTGCAATTAATGTAAATTCGAAGAATAAAGAAGCAGCGAAGGCTTACTTATATTGGTTCCTTGAAGAATCCGGCTATGCCGATCAGAACGGTGGTATCAATGTAGTTAAGGGCAAGCCGATGCCATCTACACTATCAGCATTCGATGAATTAGGTGTTGAATTGATCTCTAATACACCAGCTCCAGCCGAAATGGATGGCTGGGTAAGCAAGATTGACCTTCTGGGTGAGGTTGGACTAGAGCAGCCTGATTTCAGACAACGTATCATTGAAGCAGGTATTGGTAATAGAAAAGAATCACTCGAGGATATCTTCGCTGATCTTAATAAGAAATGGAATAAAGCAAAGACAGAAATTACAGGCAGCTAATAAAACAATCACACTTGAAGATTGAACAGTTATGGAAGGGGAGACGCTAACGCTCTTTCCCTTCCATTTCTTATTTTTTCTAAGTAATGTCTTAGAGGAATAATGGAGGTATATGAATGTCAAATCTTATTAATCAAACAGAAGTCTCAAAACCCTTTGCATTCTCAAGCTTGAGCTACAAGACACAGCGCTTGGTTATCATCATAAGCTTTTCATTTATTCCATTGCTATTACTATTCACCTTTGCGTATTTACCTTTATACAATATGGTTCGAGATAGCTTCTACAATTGGAATGGCGTGAGAACTAGAGAGTTTATTGGACTGGATAACTATTTTGCGATCTTTACTAACCCCGATTATTTTTCTGTTTTTAAGGTGAGTCTGTACTACTTTTTCTCGACCTTCATTCAGATGATTTTAGCCTTATATTTTGCTACAATATTGACCTTCAAGGTTAGAGGGAAGAATCTGTTCAAAGGTTTTTTGTTCTTCCCATATTTACTTAATGGTGTGGCAATTGGATTTATCTTTCTCTACTTCTTTAAGCCGGACGGGACTTTGGATGCCATGATGAAATTATTCGGATTAGGCGAATACATTCAGTTGTGGATTGGTAACCAGAATATTATTAACTGGTCACTTGCTGGCTCGTCGGTTTGGAGATACATGGGCTTTAACTTTATCGTTTTCCTAGGTGCTATTCAGTCCATCTCTAGTGATATTTATGAAGCTGCAGAAATTGATGGTGCGAACAAGTGGCATATGTTTAGACACATTATTATGCCGAGTATTCGAAGAATTGTGGAATTGAACATTATCCTATCTGTTAGTGGAGCAATCGGTGTGTTCGAAATTCCATATGTAATGACGAAGGGCTCGAATGGTAGTGAAACTTTCGTTATTCAGACCGTAGACCTGGCGTTTAAGTTTAGTAAATTCGGCTTGGCTTCAGCGATGGGGATTGTTCTCTTAGTTATCGTCATTATCGTAACGCTTATTCAGAATAAACTATTTGGTAAGAAGGAGGGTATCATATGACCAGAGGTGGGTCCCCCGTCTTTTCGCTTCTCAAATACTTGACTCTGGTTCTAGGTGTATTCGCTGCAGTGATTCCAATTACAGTTGTATTATTTACATCACTCAAGACCCCAGAAGAGAATGCAAGGAACAGTGCGTTGATGGCTCCAGAAAATTGGCTGAACTTCGTTAATTATAAGCGTGCTATTGTTGAAGGTCATATGATGACTGGATTTATGAATACCCTGATTATTCTTGTTATCTCTCTTACGGGAGCAATTATTCTGGGTACGATGATCGCATACATTCTTGATCGTTTCAATTTCAGAGGGAAGAAAATCATTCTTAACTTATTTATTCTAGCCGTATTGATTCCTGGGGTAACTACACAGGTTGCGATATTCCAAATTATTAATAACTTGGGGCTGTTCAATACAAGAGCTTCAGCCATCGTTCTATACTTGGGAACGGATATCATTGCCGTATACATTTTCCTGCAATTTCTGAAGACAATTTCCACGGAGCTCGATGAATCAGCGATGCTAGATGGTGCCTCTTACTTCACAATTTTCTTCAAGATCATATTACCGCTTCTTAAGCCAGCCATTGCAACCGTCGTTATTATTAAGGGTGTAGGTATTTACAACGACTTCTATATTCCGTTCTTATACATGCCCAAAGAAGGACTTAATGTCGTATCAACGGCACTCTATAAGTTCAAAGGTCCCTACGTATCTCAGTGGGAGGTTATCTGTGCAGCTATCATAGTGTGTATTATTCCGACATTAATCGCATTCTTATCTCTACAAAAGCATATTTATAATGGTTTTACACAAGGCTCGGTCAAATAACCCACACATATAAAGGAGCATCAGCTAACCATGAGTATAAATCAGAATAGCTTAGTGAGAATTGTTGGAGAGCCGTTGCCGAATATTCCGTGGCAGAATAAGCCTAATGGATTTGATGCGCCAGTCTGGCGACATAGTGAGAATCCCGTCATTGAGCGTAATCCTGCTAAGAATATTGCGAGAATATTCAATAGTGCAGTAGTTGCTGTAGAAGGCAAATTTGTCGGAGTATTCAGAGCGGAGACGGTGAATGGACGGCCACATCTCCAGATGGGCTGGAGTGAGGATGGATTAGATTGGAGGATAGCAGAAGAGCCTATTGTATTCGTTGATGAGGAGGGGCAACCCTTCCAGCCAAGGTATGCGTATGATCCACGCCTAGTCAAAGTAGAGGAATCCTACTATATTATCTGGTGTACAGATTTTCATGGCGCAGCAATCGGAATAGCCAAGACGGATGACTTCAAGACGTTTGTCCGACTTGAGAATCCATTCCTGCCTTTCAATCGGAATGGTGTATTATTCCCGCGTAAGATCAATGGTAACTTCGCAATGCTCTCACGACCTAGCGACAGTGGTCATACACCTTTCGGTGATATATTCATAAGTGAGAGTCCTGATCTCATGTATTGGGGTAAGCACCGTCATGTGATGAGTAAGGGTGGAGCAGGCTGGTGGCAAGCACTGAAGATAGGTGGTGGGCCGGCTCCAATTGAGACTTCCGAAGGCTGGTTAATATTCTATCACGGTGTAACAGGTACTTGTAATGGCTATGTATATAGTATGGGTGCTGCTATTCTTGATATAGACCAGCCATCTATCGTGAAGCATCGCTGCAAAAACTATATATTAACTCCAGAGCAATGGTATGAGGAAAGAGGCTTCGTAAGTAATGTCATCTTCCCATGTGCTACATTGTGTGACTCGGATACAGGAAGAATTGCTATCTACTATGGTGCTGCTGATACGTATGTAGGCGTTGCTTATACTCACATTGATGAAATCGTAGCTTATATTAAGGATAATAATGAACAGGTTTCAGAGGACCAGAGTATTGGAAAGGTATAATATCAAGGGGCTGTTCCAATAGTGATATGCTCCCCATACGGTAGATAGGTGAAGTAATAGAAGCCTCTGCTGTGAGGGGAGCTTTTTCTGTTTTGCGGACTCAGGATCCTATATTTTTGACAATGTTTATGTATTGCTCTACAAAAAAAGCAGGGAAATTATCGAACTTTGTCGAAAAATACAATATTGAACAAAAGTTAACATGACCAATACATACATGAGGTGTCTCGATGAAAGGTCGTCGAAACTATATTATCCGCACAGCATGGATTGTCATTCTCTTGTGTTTATTGCTCCCTTCCACTATTAATGGTTTGGAGCCTGAACAACCAGACACAATTACGGAGTGGCAGATTAAGTGGAGTGAAGGTGCCGCCTCCAAACATATAGATGAAGTCAATTCCTCATCATCTGCTGGGTGGATTCATGTTGACTCAGCGGGGGCTATACCGGTACGGCCACAAGGTGTATCATCTGCTTGGATCAAGGTGACATTGCCCCAGCTTCAATCTAATCATCTTGGTTTATACATACCAGAAATTTATGCTCAGAATATATGGATTTATCTTGAAGAACATTTAGTATTTCGTTCAGAAAGAAACTACCTGTTTGATGAGAATAGAATACTGTTATCGGTGGATAAGGAAGACTCAGGAAAATCGATTTACATATGGGTTGAGAGCTTGAATGTACCCAATCATAGCATCGGGATAAGCAAGGAAATTCAAATCGGTAATTATAAACAATTATTGTACCTTTATGCGAATACTGATCTAGGAAGTATTATATTAGGCAGCGCATTTATACTCATCGCATTAATAATATTAATTTGTTCTGTTTTCTTAGAGAAAAAACAAATACTGCTATGTATTTCATTAAGTATGGTGATTATAACCATGGGGTTATTATTCATAACATCCCCACCCTACGTGTTTATCTTCTTCGAGGAATACGGGGCGACCTTCGAGGTCACATTCGATGTAGCGTTACTCATTTCCATACCAGCGCTATTGATTTTCTTTGAGTTAATATTCGGGCCAAGCTTCTTATCCTTGATAACAAAGTTGAGGAAATTCCAAGTAGCTTACTCATTATTCTGTATTCTGTTCATGATTATCGATATGCTCACCTCGCATGAATACTACTCGTTTTACTACTTTGTCTCGGTTACATTATTCGGAATCTGCATGATCATCAACTTGCTTGTGCTTTGTTTAATTTCGATTCATCGAGCAATCAAGAAGAATATAGATGCTGTTATCTTCTGCGGGGGTTATGTCTTATTCTCCATCGCAGGTTTGGCTGATCTCCTTAGGTTCTATTCATCGGATGCTCAGAACATCTTTCTCTGGAGATGGGGAGCGCTATGCTTTATATGCTCACTTATCCTTCTATTAGCTAGAAATTTGGCGAGCTATCATAAGCAGATGATGAGTAATACAAGTAAGCTCGAGAAGTTCAGTTACCAGCTGCAACGATCTGAGAAGATAGAAATTATTAGTGAGCTTGCCGCCTCTATTGCGCATGAAGTGAGGAATCCACTTCAGGTAACTCGAGGGTTTCTACAATTATTCGCTGAGAAGACGGGTGATAAGGAACGGGAATATATGAATTTGGCGATACTTGAATTAGATCGTGCCGCTAATATTATTACTGACTTCCTCACCTTCGCCAAGCCTCAACTTGAGGATATTACAACAATTGATGTTGCAGTAGAATTAAGGCATATCGAGGGTATCATTGTCCCTCTTGCTAACCTGCAAGGCGGAACAATTACACTTGACCTAGTCCCGAACCTGTTCATTCAAGGAAATTCGGCTAAATTTAAGCAAGCGATAATTAATATAATCAAGAATAGTATTGAAGCCTTATATGAAGATGGCATAATTCTAATAAGAGCATACAGTAATCAAGATGAGGTATGTATTGAGATTCAGGATAATGGTGAAGGTATGGACTCAGAGGGGCTTACTAGATTAGGGGAGCCCTATTTCTCAACGAAAACGAAAGGTACAGGACTAGGCTTAATGGTTACATTCCGAATTATTGAAATCATGAAGGGGCGAATTAAGTTCAATAGCGTAAAAGGTGAAGGGACGGAAGTTCTAATTCGGATTCCATACGCAAAGAACTAAGATATCCCTGGATAGGAATATCTTAGTGTGCTTAAGTGTCTTCTTACTGTATGTATTACCACCGAGCATTGGGCTCTGTAGCTCCATCCATTAATTCCTTCGGATTTGCAGGAATAATCAGGTAAAATTGGTTTACTTTTTCCTCGACAGATATTAGCTCAATCGTCTCGGGTAGCGTGATTCCAAAAGCTTTCTGGATTGCAGATTTCGGATTTGTAAGTAAGTCCTCTTTAAAGGTCGGATCTTCCCAAGCCTTCTGAATAATTTGTTTCTTCAAGCTATCATTAGTCGACATAGCCTACACCTCACTGTTATTTTTTAACTTGCTTGTGTAGCATATCATGATAAATATACAAAATCTAACACTATTCTTTCATATTTTCCATCAACCATTCAAATCCGCCTAAAGCGAGGGAGTCTCGCTTCTTTATTATAGTTGATGCTTCTTCTAATAGATTATGTACCATATATTCATGGAATGAAAGGAGGTGCGGAACGTTGATGCACGAGGTGGCTAGGTGCTTGTGGTGTTCAACTGCTGCTTGTACATAAGGAGTAAGTTGCGCTCTGGTATAGATTGCTTCTTTAATGATAGACTCATTCATGTCCTGACCATATTTGATAGGGTAATGAGCTGCAATAAAATCTATGAGACTATTATAGTTTCCTTCATGCAGATCCTCTTGCCAATCCACCCAATCATCGGCCATCTGAAGTGTAGTAAGAACATGATCAACGAAGTCCGATATGATAGGAATGAGCTCCTCTCGCTCCATGAGCAAACAAGCACCTGTACTACATAGCTTCATTGGACTTGCTTTACGTGCAATAAGCAATGGGTCCTTCAGGAAGGAATGCTCATGATTCTCATTCGTTACAGCCTCAGCCCATTCTGTTATGTACTTCGAATAGAAAGTCCAGAATAGAGAATCGGTAGTGAATAACTGCTGGTAGCATTTAAGAAATTTTATGTGCAATAAGTTGGCTAGTGGAAGCTGGTATTTATTATAGAGGGATATGGAGTCCATTCGATCATCCTGTATAAAAAAGTATAACATGCCTAAGACATTGGCTAATGATAGATGTCTGCAGATTACACGATCTATAGGTAGAAAATCCATCATCCAGAACGGTAATAAATAACATATATAATTGTTTGTACTACCTTCCTTGAGAACGTTAAATTTATTCAGATAAGCTAATCCTGTGGTATTAAGGGGTTGAGGGAATTCACTTATGATTGCTTCAGCCTCTGTGAATACCCATATGAGATCAGCTTCGTATTCTCGATACCAGTTCAATGTGACCCCTCCCCTAGCGAATGGATTGTCCATGTATACGATATTTTCACACAATATTATATGATTATGCAATATTCATTAGATTTGTTGGTATCTAATTATTAATAGCTATATGGAGTGGACTTGCAGATTGTGTGAGAAATAGATACGATGTTAAGTATATCCGTAATTACGAAAGGGAGTTGGACATGTCTAACACAGACAAGGATTTAAGAATACGCAGTATTGATATTAGCGAGGGAGAGAATCGTTCTCCTAATCGTGCCATGCTTCGAGCAGTTGGTTTCACAGATGAGGATTTCAAAAAACCAATGATCGGTGTAGCCAGCACATGGAGTGAAGTTACACCTTGTAATATGCATATTGATAAATTAGCAATCTCCGCTAAGGAGGGCGTAAGAAAGGGTGGCGGAGCTCCGCTGATCTTCAACACTATTACTGTTTCTGACGGTATCTCTATGGGTCACGAAGGAATGAAGTATTCCTTACCAAGTCGTGAGGTTATTGCAGACTCCATTGAGGTTGTAGTTGGCGCTGAGAGATTAGATGGTGTTGTAGCTATCGGTGGTTGTGATAAGAATATGCCTGGCTGTATGATCGCCATTGGACGATTAAATCTACCGGCCGTATTCGTGTACGGAGGTACGATTCAACCTGGTAAATCAAATGCAGGTAAGGATCTTGATATTGTGTCCGCCTTCGAGGCTGTGGGTAAATTTAATAAAGGTGAGATAGATCGTGAGGAGCTACATCATATTGAATGTCAGGCTTGTCCTGGGGCTGGCTCCTGTGGAGGAATGTACACAGCGAACACCATGGCATCCGCAATCGAAGCGATGGGAATGTCATTACCGGGAAGCTCATCCAACCCAGCCATTGCTCGTTCTAAATCTGATGAGTGTGCCGAGGCAGGTGCTGCAGTAGTTGAATTGTTGCGTCTGGGATTATACCCTAGAGACATTATGACAATTAAAGCCTTCGAGAATGCCATTACTGTAGTCATGGCCTTGGGTGGTTCAACGAATGCATTCCTTCATCTTATTGCGATGGCTCATGCGGTTGAAGTCGATTTGAAGCTTGAAGATTTTGAGGCTATTCGCTTAAGAGTTCCTCATCTGGCTGATCTAAAGCCGAGCGGCAGATACGTTATGCAGGATTTATGTGATGTTGGTGGAGTACCAGGTGTGATGAAGCTATTGCTAGAACAGGGATTATTGCATGGTGATTGTGTTACCGTAACGGGGAAAACGATAGCTGAGAATCTGGCTGAGCTAGAGCCGTTAAAGAGTGATCAGGATGTCATTCGTCCCTTCAATAATCCTCTCAAGCCAACGGGTCCGCTTGTCGTATTGAAGGGGAACTTGGCGCCAGAAGGTGCGGTTTGTAAGATGTCCGGTCTAAAGATCAAGTCCATGACAGGTCCAGCTCGGGTTTATGATTCGGAGGAGGAAGCAACCGAAGCATTGCTGCAGGACAAGATTACAGCAGGCGACGTCATTGTTATTCGATATTGTGGTCCAAAGGGTGGGCCGGGAATGCCAGAGATGCTATCTATCAGTGCTATTGTTATTGGTAAAGGTCT
>DFXU01000089.1 GCA_002383285.1 Caryophanales bacterium UBA4100 | reverse complement strand
ACTCAGCCAGATAATCCACCACATCATCGGGTAGACAATCTGGCCGAGTTGCAATCGATAATCCAACCACACCAGGCTGTTGAAGGATTAATTCGTAATACTCTCTAAGCTCCTCCACAGGAGCATAGGTATTGGTGTAGGCTTGAAAGTAGCCGATGTACTTGGCTTCTGGCCANTTCAGATGCTGAAGATCACGGATATTGTTAAATTGAGTGACCAGATCATCCCGTCTACTACCGGCGAAATCGCCAGAGCCTCGAGCGCTACAGAACGTACATCCACCAGTGGCAATGGAGCCATCGCGATTCGGGCATGTAAACCCGGCATCGAGCATAACCTTAAATGCCTTCGTACCGAAATGCTCACGCATCTCGTAATTCCATGTATGAAATCGTTTATCTCCCCACAATATGGCATGTGAAGGGGCCTTACTTTTATTCATTATAAGAGCAGCTCCAATCTGGGCGTATATCGTAGTTTATTTTACCCGATAATTGCAAAGAATGAAACAAGTGACCAGTTACCAACGAATAACCTGAAAAAGCGAACGATTGTAGTTTACATAATATTAATTGTTCGTGATAAATAAAGATCGCTTTTCCGCGATTTTATCACATTTATGACTTGAAAAACCTTACATGATCTGTTATATTTATAAGTGAAAAGAGTCATAGCAAATGAAAGAGGTGAAGAGCAATGAACTCCAATGTTATGATCCCTCAAGGCGATGAGAAGATTACAATAGAGCTCTCAGTGAAAGAAGCGCTGGCATTAAGTGGTGTGAAATTTGCACATAATCACGAGCTTGCTTTAGACGCACGTAAGAAAGTGCGACAATCCATTGAAGATAAGATGAAATCCACACACTAATAGTTTGACTATATTATGTAGCTTGACCCAAGCATCTCCATTCCAGGAACCCTGTAGTGGGGATATTTTTTGTGTTTAACAACGTACTGCGGAGGTTGACTATGCATAATTTTGTGCTTTTCTATTGTTCTGTTATTTACAATTCCGATGCAATTGGGCACAATGAGATCAGATCAATCAATGCACTGGGTATCAACCAACATCTGATATTATGAATAGGAGCAGAATAGTTCATGCGATTAAGAGGCAGAAAAGGAATATTAGAAGCACTGCAGCTTCAGCCTGAGTTAGTGGTGTTAGACGCTGAGCCTTATAAAGGGCGCTGGCGGGATTTTTTTGGCAATGATCGCCCGATTCATGTTGAGCTCGGTATGGGTAAGGGCATATTCATAAGTGAGATGAGTGTTAGAAATCCGAATATTAACTTCATAGGGATCGATCGGTACGATGAATTGGTTCGACGTGCAGGTGAGAAGGCGAAGCTTCTTTGGCAGGAGAGACGCGGAGAACAGCCAAGTAATCTGGCACTAGCCCGGTTTAATATTGAGCATCTGGAGAATATGTTCGCAGATTCTGAAGTGGAGTGTCTATATCTAAATTTCAGTGACCCCTGGCCGAAGAATCGCCACGCAAGACGCAGATTAACTCATCAGAGTTTTCTTGATAAATACAGAAGTATTCTTAATAAGAAGGGTGAAATTCACCTGAAGACAGATTCAGCTTCGCTGTTTGAATTCTCGCTGAATTCATTCGCTGACGAAGGTCTGCGTATGAGGAATATCACCTTCGATCTACATAGAGACGGGATTCTTCCTGAACGAGTTATGACTGAGTATGAAGCGAAGTTTGTTGGTAAAGGTATGCCAATATATCGTTGTGAGGTAATTGTAGGGCAGGAAGCTTTAGACGGACAGTAGATCCATCAACACTTGGGAACAATCAGATAATGGTTGTGGATGGCTTAATGTTGAAGAATTGGTCCTCGTCATTGATCTAGATCTGGGTGTGCAAGCAGCCAATTGCTCGCAGGCGATATCGATATCGTTTAATGAAGTGATCTCCTTACCATAACCTCGAGAGGTGAAGTATTGACAATTCTCTTGCTCCTGTCCGGGTAATGGTGTGCAGAACATCATCGGTATCCCTTTTATCATTGCCTCTGTACAGGTCATACCACCGGGTTTGGTAATCAGTAAATCCGAGACATCCATAAGCTTGTCGATTTCATTGGTGAAGCCGAACAGGTGAATATGAGGGTGATCGAAGATTGGATTTTTAGCTAAAGCCTCCATCTGGTCTGAATTGCTTCCCAAGCACAATATGAGCTGTATACGTTCGCGCCAGCTTGCTAAACGATCTAATAATTCCTTATGCCCTAGCATGCCCCATCCACCACCCATAACTAGAACAGTTGGCATCGGCTTTAGTCCGAAACGCAGGTTTAGTGCCGCAGGATCGTTGGCCCTCCAGAAATTTGGATGGACAGGTATGCCAGTTACTCTGATGTTATCTGTTGTAATTCCGCGGTGTAGTAGTTTGTTCTTCACTTCATCTGTCGAAACAAAGTACAAGGATACACCATCGGCGATCCATGTGCCATGTGCATCATAATCAGTGATGACCGTATATAGGGGAAGCTGCATGCCCAGCCTCTTTAATCGTGCTATGACTGCATTGGGAATCGGGTGAGTACATACGATGGCATCGGGTCTCATTTGTTCGATCATCGTTGCAGTTTGCATGTAGAACAGACGATGTAAAGCTAGCTGCGTGAAGCGGTTCAATGATTTTTTATATTGAGATCTGTACATGATTCCGACCAGCTTGGGACTATGAATAATTGTTCTGCGATAAGCATTTAAGATCATAGGCGCTAACGTAGGATGGAAGAAACAGCCCAATTCCATTACCTTGGTATGTACAAGAGGAGAGCGCCTGCGGAGTCCTACTGCAAGGGCATGCGCAGCTTGGGTATGTCCAGAACCAAAACCTTCAGATAACAGGAGCACTTTTTTTCTATTCAACTTAAATCACCTGCTCGCTAAGGATTACATGCTAATAAGCTTCTTCTTAAGCTTTCCTAGTCTATAGTATATCTACGAATTGTTTGTTTATGATAAAGTAGAAGGCCGAGAAATGTAATGATTTCCTGTGTTGACATGAGCTTACGCTACGTGATATATTAAGAAAGTTGTTTATTGTACTTTTTCCCAAGAAGAGGCGCCCGCTTCTCACCTGATCGACACAGTCGACTGGTTAAGATCAGTATATTCCTATGCATGGAAAATACTTGAACTCGAATTTATTCGGAATGTGGGCTGTTGTTGCTCACGTTTTTTTGTTATTTACAGCAATTTGGAGGTGGAGAATTATTACCAAGGATCATATGGTTAATGATGAAATCAGGGTCAAGGAAGTCCGTCTTATTGGAGTTGATGGTGAACAGTTAGGTGTTAAGCCTATTCGTGAAGCCATGCAGCTAGCTACCGAATTAAATCTTGACCTAGTCAATGTAGCCCCAACAGCTAAACCGCCGGTTTGTAGAATTATGGATTATGGTAAGTTCCGTTATGAGCAACAGAAGAAAGAGAAGGAAGCTCGCAAGAATCAGAAGGTCGTTGAGCTTAAGGAAGTTCGATTTAGTGCAACAATTGATGAGCACGACTATCAAACGAAACTTCGTAATGTTGTGAAATTCTTGAACGAACAGGACAAGGTAAAATGCACCGTGCGCTTTCGCGGACGTGAAATTACTCATGCAAGCATTGGACAGAAGGTTCTCGAGCGTGTTGCCAAGGAGACAGAGGAATTGTCATCTATGGAACGCAGGCCGAAGCTAGAAGGTCGAAGCATGATCATGATCTTAACACCGAAGGAATCGAAGTGATTCTATTCGTTGTTCGCGAAATCTCTAAAAACTATTAGGAGGTAACCCATATGCCAAAAATGAAAACGCATCGCGGCGCAGCAAAGCGCTTCTCAAAGACAGGTACTGGTAAAATCAAAATTAACCATTCATTCAAGAGACATCAACTTGAGCACAAGTCACCAGGTCGTAAACGTAAGCTTGGACAATCAGGAATCATGAGTAAGGGCGATCACAAGCGTATTGCACAGATGATAACTTACGTTAAATAATAATCATAGACAAGCATATGCTTTCGAAGTAGTTTTGTTAGAATGATTTACTTTGTAAGCCAATATGTTGCACAAAACTTTTAGGAGGACACAATCATGGCTAGAGTTAAAGGTGGTTTCACAACACGCCGTCGTCATAAGAAAGTATTAAAATTGGCAAGAGGTTACTTCGGTTCCAAGCATCGTTTGTACAAAACTGCTCACGAGCAGGTAATGAAATCTTACATGTATGCTTACCGGGATCGTCGTCTAGTTAAACGTAACTTCCGTAAATTATGGATCGTACGTATTAATGCTGCAGCACGTATTAATGGTCTTTCATATAGTAAGTTAATGTTCGGATTGAAGTTAGCAGGAGTTGTTATTAACCGCAAAATGCTTGCCGATCTTGCAGTTAATGACCTGAAGTCCTTCAACGAGCTAGCTGGTGTAGCTAAACAAAAAATTAACGCATAGAGTATTGACTAATATGTGCTCTGTTGTATAATTAAATGTAAACTACAAAAGATATCGTTAGATTATCGGCTGTGAAGAGGATAAAGCAATAGGGGCTCTTATGTCCAGAGAGCAGAGGGTAGCTGAAACCGATGCCTTAACCCCTTATTCGCGAAGTCACCTCTGAGCTGTTTTTCTGAAAATCAAGAATAATGCTTTTTGGCAATCCTTGATTACTAAGAGAAATCGTTTTGGCATACGTTATAATGCTAAGGTGGAGAGATGTCTCCTACCTAACAAGGTTGTATATTGTGAAGTATGCAACAAATCAGGGTGGTACCACGAAGGAATTCAGACCCCTTTCGTCCCGAGCAGCGCTTAAGTGCGTCTGTTCGGAATGAAGGGGTTTTTTGTTTGATAACCACCAACTAAGGAGGTTCAAGTCAATGAGTATGAAAAGCGGTAAGTTGTTAAACGATGAGATGCGTGAGAAGCTAATGCAGCCTGATGTAATTACCGGTTCAGACATCCTGCTACGCAGCCTTCTATTAGAGGGCGTTGATACGGTTTTCGGCTATCCTGGTGGAGCAGTGCTGTTCATCTATGATGCGATGCACCGGAACCCCGATTTTAACCATCTGTTAACCCGTCATGAGCAAGGTGCCATTCATGCAGCAGACGGTTATGCAAGGTCGACTGGAAAGGTAGGCGTATGTATTGCAACCTCTGGACCAGGCGCTACGAATCTGGTAACAGGAATAGCAACAGCGTATATGGACTCTGTTCCTCTAGTTGTGATTACAGGTAACGTAGCATTACCTTTCATTGGTACTGACGCCTTCCAAGAGGCAGATATAACGGGTATTACAATGCCAATAACAAAGCATAGCTATCTTGTACGACAGGTAGAGGACCTGCCTAGAATTATCAGAGAAGCATTCCATATCGCTTCTACTGGACGTAAAGGACCTGTTCTCATTGATATTCCGAAGGATGTCTCATCTCATGAGGCTGCTTTCAAGTATCCAGACAAAGTAAGTATCCGGGGATATAATCCGACTGTTATGCCGAACAAGCTGCAAGTAGATAAGCTCCTGAAGGCGATTGAAGAGGCGGAGCGTCCACTCATTCTCGCAGGCGGCGGCGTTGTATATGCCGATGCAGGAAATGAGCTAATGGAATTTGCTGAGAAAGCCCAAATACCTGTAACAACAACGCTTCTAGGTATTAGTGGTTTTCCGAGTGGCAACCCACTCTGGGTAGGTATGCCGGGTATGCATGGTACTTATGCATCGAACCATGCCTTGCAGAATTGCGATTTGTTGATTGCCATTGGAGCTCGATTTGATGATCGTGTGACGATGAAATTGGATGGCTTCGCACCCAAAGCTAAGATCGCGCATATTGACGTAGATCCTGCTGAGATTGGTAAGAATGTAATTACGGCTATTCCATGTGTTGGAGATGTTAAGAATGTACTTCAGCTTGCCAATCAGAAGACCAAGCCTGCTAAATCAGCTGCTTGGATTCAACAGATACAGGCTTGGAAGAAGGAATTTCCACTTCGATACAAGGATTCTGATGCCGTATTAAAACCACAATTCGTAATCGAGATGTTGAGTGAAACTACGCAGGGTGAAGCATTCGTGACTACAGATGTAGGACAGCATCAGATGTGGACTGCACAATTCTATAAATTCAAGCACCCTCGTACGATGATTACCTCAGGTGGACTAGGAACTATGGGCTTCGGCTTTCCGTCTGCTATAGGTGTTCAGATGGCACATCCAGATAAATTGGTCATCTCCATTAATGGAGATGGCGGCATACAGATGTGTGCGCAGGAATTAGCGATATGTGCGATCAATAACATTCCAGTTAAGGTTGTTATTATTAATAATCAGGTGTTGGGAATGGTTAGACAATGGCAGGAAATCATCTACGACAATCGCTATAGTCATATTGATCTTGCAGGAAGCCCAGACTTTGTAAAGTTAGCCGAAGCATATGGAGTAAAAGGCCTGCGTGCCACGAATAAAGATGAAGCGCGTCAGGTATGGCAGGAAGCACTAAATCATCCAGGTCCAGTTGTCATTGACTTTGTTGTAGCAAGGGATGAGAATGTGTTCCCAATGGTTACGCAAGGTAAAACCATTGGAGAGATGCTATTGGGGGAATTCGAATGAAAACGATGAAGCATACGATCTCCATACTTGTGAATGATCAGCCTGGTGTATTACAACGTGTTTCTGGATTATTCGGACGACGTGCGTTTAATATTGAGAGTATTACTGTGGGTTCCTCTGAAGAAGCAGGATTATCTAGAATGATCATCGTTACTACGGGAGATAACCATACACTTGAACAAATTACGAAGCAGCTATATAAGGTTGTTGATGTCATCAAAGTGAATGATATCAGCTCGAATCCAATGGTTGCTCGTGAGCTCGCACTTATTCAGATCAATGCTGAGCCGACGATAAGGCCTGAGATACTGGGGATCGTAGATACCTTTCGCGCATCCGTCGTTGATATTGGGCCTAGTACGTTAATTGTTCAAGTAGTAGGTGATTCTGAAAAAATTGATGCTATGGTTGAATTATTGAAGCCATATGGTATTCGGGAATTGACGAGAACCGGTGCAACCGCTATGATCAGAGGTATTGCAAAATAATTGTGAATCGGCTTAAATAGTAGTTATATTTAAACGATACCAAGGAACAGCTGTAAATTATTGATTGATTGTTCCAATAAAAATTACTGGGAGGCACTATTCTAATGGCAGTTACTATGTACTATGAGAAAGATGCAGATTTAAGCGTATTGAAAGGCAAGACTATCGCAATTATTGGTTATGGTAGCCAAGGACATGCTCAAGCGCAGAACCTTCGTGATAGCGGATTGAATGTTATCATTGGTTTACGTGAAGGTAAATCGTTCGACAAAGCTAAGAATGATGGGTTTGAAGTACTATCCGTTAGCGAAGCTACTAAGCGTGCGGATGTTATTCAAATTCTTATGCCAGATGAAACACAAGCTAAAGTATACAACGAAGAGATTGCAGCTAATCTGAAGAAAGGTGCAGCATTATTGTTCTCACATGGCTTTAATGTTCACTTCGGTCAGATCGTTGCTTCTAAGGATACAGATGTTCTGTTAGTTGCTCCTAAATCACCTGGTCATATGGTTCGACGTACATATGTTGAAGGCTTTGGCGTACCAGGTTTAATAGGTATTCATCAAGATGCTACAGGTAATGCAATGGCAATTGGTATGGCATATGCTAAGGGTATTGGCTGTACACGTGCTGGTGTTATTGAGACTTCATTCCGCGAAGAAACTGAGACAGATTTATTCGGAGAGCAAGCAGTTCTATGTGGTGGTATCAGCGCTTTGATTAAAGCGGGTTTCGAAACATTAACAGAGGCTGGTTATGCTCCTGAGATGGCTTACTTCGAATGTTTGCATGAAACTAAGCTCATTGTAGATTTGATCTATGAGGGCGGCTTAGCTACAATGCGTGATTCGATCAGTAACACTGCTGAATACGGCGACTATGTAACGGGTCCACGTATTATTACAGCGGATACAAAGAAAGAAATGAAGGCTGTGTTGAGTGACATTCAACAGGGTAAATTCGCTCGCGATTTCATTCTTGAGAACCAATCTAACCGTGCATTCTTGACGGCAACACGCCGCAACGAATCTGAGCACCCAATTGAAGTTGTTGGGGCTGAGCTTCGTCAATTAATGCACTGGATCAAGAAATAGCTCATGCTTACGAAGTAGTTTTATTGACACTTACGTGATCATATAAAACTTTCAGCTTACGAAGTAGTTTTATTGACCACTAGCGTGATCAGTTAAAACTTTTAGGAGGGTTTCCCGATGCGTAAGATTTATATCTTCGATACAACATTGCGCGATGGCGAGCAATCACCAGGTGTCAATCTGAATACACAGGAAAAGGTAGAAATTGGTCTGCAGCTAGAGAAGCTTGGCGTAGACCGTATCGAGGCTGGTTTTCCAGCGGCATCCCCCGGTGATCTCGCCGGGGTTAATGCTGTGGCTCGCGCTGTGAGGAATGCCAGCATAATTGGCTTGGCTCGCTCGCGTACACAAGATATCGATGCAGTCCGCGAAGCGCTTATTGGTGCACAGGATCCTTGTCTGCATCTGTTCTTAGCGACATCACCTATTCATCGTGAGCACAAATTACGGATGAATAAGCAGCAAGTTCTAGAAACAGCTGAAGCCGCTATTAAATATGCTAAGAAATTTTTTGACAAGATTGAGTTCTCACCTGAGGATGCAGGTCGAACAGAACTGGATTTCTTATGCGAAGTCACAGAGATGGCAATTCGTGCAGGCGCTACTGTTGTGAATATTCCGGATACAGTGGGTTATTTAACCCCTAGCGAATTTGGTAATATCTTCAAGGTCCTGCGAGAGAACGTTAAGGGGATAGAGACGATTCAGCTTAGCGCGCATTGCCATGACGATCTGGGATTGGCTACCGCTAATGCATTAGCAGCGATTCTTAATGGTGCTGAACAGATCGAAGGCACGATCAATGGTATTGGTGAACGTGCAGGTAACACATCGTTAGAGGAGGTAGCAATGGCCTTAGAAACGAGGCAGCACTTCTTCCAAGCTAAGACGGATTTAGTCCTTAATGAAATCTATCGTACTTCTCGTCTAGTTAGTAAATTGACAGGTATGGTTGTTCCGGGCAATAAAGCAATTGTGGGAGCCAATGCATTCGCCCATGAATCAGGTATTCATCAAGACGGCATGCTGAAGGAAAAGTCGACCTATGAAATCATGACTCCAGCTACAATTGGTTTGAAGGAAAGCAAGCTTGTGATGGGCAAGCATTCCGGTAGACACGCCTTCCGCGAGAAGCTAGTTGATATGGGGTATACATTATCTGAAGAGCAAGTGAATGTTGCTTTTGCCAAGTTCAAGGATATTGCGGATAAGAAGAAGCATGTGACCGATGAGGATGTACGAGCGATGATAGAGGAGAAGCTCATTGAGACTCCTGAGACATTCATTCTCGACAAGCTGCAGGTCACTTATTCTAATCAGTCTGTACCCTCTGCTATTGTGTCTCTTAGAACGATAGATGGTAATGTAATTGAATTAACAGCACAAGGCAATGGTTCAGTAGATGCGATCTATCAAGCCATAGATCAAGCAACGGGTGAATTATTCGAGCTTGAGGATTACGGCATTCAATCTGTAACGCAAGGAACAGATGCACTCGGAGAAGTGCATGTTGTGCTGAAGCAGAACGGGGTTTCAGTACAAGGTAGAGGTATCAGTACAGATATCCTAGAGGCTAGTGCTAGAGCTTATATTGATGCGATTAATCGCATGATCGAGAAGCGCAAAGCACCGGCAAAAGGTGATCGTGGGAATATGAGCTTAATCTAACAGCTATCACACTGGCTCGTTTCGTTATTTTATCGCGAAGCGAGTTTTTTATACTGAGCTATAGGTATTACCTATGACAACAATAGTATTTATATCTTTGTGTCCAACCTCGAAATATGGTACAACTTGAATAGTGGAAAATTATGAAATTGTTTTTATAGGTTGCTAATGTAACCATCCAATATTAGTTGAGGAGTGAATGCAATGTCTGACGTGAAGAAAATTGCTGTTATCGCAGGCGATGGAATAGGTCCTGAGGTCGTGGCTGAGGCTGAGAAAGTATTAACGAGAATCACTGAGCTGTTCGGCTACAAATTCGAATTAGAGCATGGTTTATTCGGTGGAATTGCCATTGATGAGAGAGGGACACCATTACCAGAGGATACTTTGGCAATGTGCCGCAGAGCCGACGCCGTATTATTGGGAGCCGTAGGCGGTCCGAAGTGGGATAACAATTCGAAGGAGTTAAGACCAGAGACAGGTCTGCTCGGTATTCGTAAAGAATTAGGTTTATTCTCGAATATTAGACCAGCAACGGTGTTCGAATGCTTGAAGGAAGCATCAACAATTAAACCAGAGGTACTTGAGGGTACGGATTTAGTTGTGGTTCGTGAATTGACAGGAGGCAGCTACTTCGGAGAGAAATTCCGCCGAGATACGGCTAACGGTCAAGAAGCGACAGACACCTGTGTATACAATGAAATGGAAATCGAGCGTATTGTACGTCAAGCATTCGAGATTTCAGGCAAACGACGCAAGAAATTAGCCTCCGTTGATAAAGCTAACGTGATGGAAACGTCACGATTATGGCGTGAGGTTGTGAATCGGATTGCACCTGAGTTTCCTGAAATTGAGGTTGAGCACATCCTTGTAGACAATTGCGCAATGCAGCTGCTGCGTCGACCTTCAAGCTTTGACGTTATAGTAACAGAGAACATGTTCGGAGATATTCTTAGTGATGAGGCCGCAATGCTAACTGGATCCATCGGTATGCTGTCTTCAGCATCACTTGGAGAAGGTAGCTTTGGCTTATATGAGCCCGTGCATGGCTCTGCTCCTGATATTGCGGGACAGGGTATATCCAATCCAATCGCAACGATCCTGTCAGTAGCCCTAATGTTCCGCCTTACCTTTAATTTCGAGGATGCTGCTGCATGCATTGAAGCTGCGGTGAAGGAAGTGTTAGATGCGGGTCATCGTACTGGCGATATCGCTGTGGATAAGAGCAAAGCGATCGGTACTGTTCAGATGGGTGAGCTTATCATAAAGCAGATGAGAATTTGACATTGATTTTCTTGGATGCTAACATTTTGTATATAGATAAAAAAATATTCAGGAGGTAACACGATAATGGAGCGATTAGTAGCAAAAGATGCACCAGATTTCACAATGGAAACAGCAATTGGTAATGGAACGGATTTCGGCAAAGTATCGTTAGCCGACTATAAAGGCAAATGGTTGGTGTTGTTCTTCTATCCATTGGATTTCACTTTCGTATGTCCTACAGAAATAACTGCGTTGAGTGATGCTGCGGATGTATTCAATGACTTGGATTGTGAAATCCTCGGAGTTAGCACAGATAGCAAATTCTCACATAGAGCATGGATTAACACAGCTCGTGATGCAAATGGTCTTGGAAAGCTAAACTTTCCGCTTGCTGCGGATTTAACACATAAGGTTTCACGTGATTATGGTGTCTTGATTGAGGAAGAAGGAATCGCTCTTCGAGGTCTATTCATTATCGATCCAGAGGGCGAATTGAAGTATCAAGTCGTTAACCACAATGATGTAGGACGTAGTGTAGACGAGACCCTTCGTGTTCTTCAAGCGCTTCAATCCGGTGGCTTATGTCCAGCGAATTGGAAGCCAGGTCAAAAACAACTCGTTTCTGTATAAATCGGACAACCCTTTCCCCTCTGTCAGCCGTTGTGCGGGCACGGGGGATTTTTGCACAATGATCAAAGTGAGGAGGATTACTTCATATGCCGATGAAATTACGCACGGAAATTCCTGATTTCGCAGGTGTAACCGAATGGGTGAACGGGCAAGTGGATAGAGCAGTATTACAGGGGCACCCGGTTCTCGTTCATTTCTGGGCCGTTAGCTGTCATTTATGCAAGGAGGGCCTTCCCTTCATTAACCATTGGCGGGATGTATACGGGGAGCAATATAAGCTGAAGATCATTGGTGTACATATGCCGCGTTCCGAGAAGGATACTGAAATCGAACCCGTAAAGGCAACAATTAAGCAATATGAATTGACCCATCCCATTATTATTGATAACGCACACGCGGTAACGGATGCATTCCAGAATGAATTCGTACCTGCCTACTATCTGTTCGATGATAAGCTTCAGCTTCGTCACTTCCAAGCGGGCGAACGCGGATTACAGATGGTAGATCAACGCATCCAGAAAATATTGGGAGTGAAATCCGAATAGCGGCATCTGTTTTTTGATGATATATTTTGATGATATATAATGATAAGGGGAGATTACATATGAACGTACCAGATCAGTTAAGATATAGTGAAGAGCACGAATGGGCCAAAACTGATGGTAATCAAGTGACGATTGGAATTACTGATTTCGCACAAGGCGAATTGGGGGATATCGTGTTCGTTGAACTGCCAGAGGTAGGAGATGTGATTCAATTCGGAGACCCCTTCGGAAGTGTAGAGTCTGTTAAAACAGTTTCCGAGCTATATGCACCTGTTAGCGGTAAGGTTGTTGAGGTGAATTCAGCACTGGTTGATGCACCTGAGAAGGTCAATGAGTCCCCTTATGGAGATGGCTGGATGATTGTAGTTGAGTTATCAGAGCCTTCAGAACTAGAGGAGCTGTGGAGCGCTGAGAAATATATAGCAACCTATGGTGGGGAATAGGAATAGCATGATTGTATAAAACTTTTTTAAAAAAAAGGATTTTTCGCATCCTAACCGAATATAAGTATTATATTTCCTTTCAGGATGGAGGGATCGGCCATGAGTTTTTGCTGTGGAGCAAGCATGATCGGAACGCGTGGTACTCTAAAGCATATTCGTACCCAAATTCATAATGTACCACTTCTATTCTGCCCAGTGTGCCACCATATTCAGGTTCATTACTTAATTGAGAATGAATATGATATCTTGGCCGAATATGCACATACAGATGGAGCTGCTGAAGTTAATTTTGCCGAATATGTTGATATTGGGAATAATGACAGACTCTACGAAAACTGTGTGAATACGGAGCATGAAGAGCCGCTGGATGTAGTACGTAATCAGATTGATATGTCTCTGGATTTGTTGTCAGTTGCACAGCGCTTAGAAGATGCGGAGTGGCAGGAGCAATTGAAGAAACGTTTACATGTACTTAGCGAGCGAAGGCTGAAACTCAAGATGAGGAATGGCAATAGGATTAGCTAATGTAACATATGGGTAATTAGAAGCGTCTCATTCTTGAGACGTTTCTTTCTTTGTGGAGTATATAATCATATCCGTAAATAATTTAATGCAAACCCCCATAAATGAAGGATCAATTACGAAAACTGTATCGCGAGGTGGAAATGTTGTTACTCGTACTATTCAAACGATTTTTGGGCAAGCCCAAGTCTGAACAATCTGAAGCATATGCAACCGATTCTCTAGATGAGCAGGTACTGAAGGTGCAGAACGGTGATTTGGTACTACGCAACCATATCATTACCGACTACCAGCCCTACATCGCGAAGATCACAAGTCGATTCTGTCGACGATACATCGATCCTGCAAGAGACGATGAATTTAGTATTGCATTAGATGGCTTTAACGAAGCTTTGAATAAGTTTTCACCGGAGTCGGGGAGATCGTTTCTGAGCTTCGCTGAGACTGTTATTCGTCGACGATTAATTGATTATGTAAGAAAAGAACAACGGTTTCAACAGCAGGTTCCCCTATCCTCCTTCGAGGTACAGGATGAAGAGAATCAAATTATTAATCCAGTGGAAGTACATCAAGCTGTTCAGCATTATGAGAAGGAACGGATCGTCGAAGACCGTGGTTCTGAGATTCAGGATTTCAGTGCGGATTTGTTAATGTATGGTATTACCTTTACCGACTTAACTGAATGTTCCCCCAAGCATACGGATTCAAGAAGAATGCTAATGGACATTGGTCTGATGCTTGCGAGCAATGATGACTTAATGTATACGTTAAGAACGAAGAAGACGCTGCCTATTAAAGAATTACTAGATCTTTTAGATGTGTCTCGTAAAACATTAGAGCGCAACCGCAAGTATTTGATTGCTGTAGCATTAATATATTCAGGTTCATACCCTTACTTAAGGGATTACTTATATGGAGACCCAACATCTACAGAAAGGAGCGGTTAATATGAACAGAGGGGTAGTTATTGAGATTGCTGAACAATCCATTCTTGTCATGACGACTGATGGAGAGTTTAGGCAGGTTGCTAAACAAGGTCGGAATTGTCAGCTTGGAGAAGAAATTACATTCGTGGATATATATAAGAAGCCGTTGGTCAATTGGCGCGCACCACGCCCATTCGCTATTGCAGCCGCTTCAATATTCTGTCTTATGATTGTTGCGGTTTTAAGTATATTTAATGAAGGCGGATCTAACAATAGGGTTGCAGCTTATGTAACTATGGACATCAACCCAAGCATTGAGGTCGGCATCGATAAGAATGAGACCGTAGTAGAGGTGCGAGGTATTAATGATGATGGTATAGAGCTATTGAAAGATGTTACATTCAAGGGATTATCTTTGGATTCCTTCTCAGATCTTATTATTCAGAGGATAGAGAAGGGTCATTATCTGGACAGCGGTGAAGCTGATATTATCATTGCAAGTACGGTGCTTAATATAGAAGAGAAGGATTATGATATTGAGCTATCAGAGAAGGTGAAATTAAAGCTCATAGATGCAATTAATAAGACCCACGCCGTATCGAGTGAGAGGATTGTAGTAACTGCCATTACTGCCCCACAGGAGGTGCGCAATGAAGCGATCGCTCAAGGTGTATCTACAGGTAAGAAGGCGGTACAGCTACTAACTCGGAATAAACAAAAGTCGACTACAGATGATGAATTAAAGGAAAAACCTATTCAGCAAATGATCATGGAAAACGGTGGGATTACCGAGATTCTGCCAAAGGAACGTATAATAACCAAGGAAGAGCTCAAATCGATCCTTAAAGAGATAAACGCCGAGAAAGAGGAGCTTAAAAACGTTAAAGAAAGTGAAAAGGATAAAGATAAAGATAAAAATGAAGATAATGATGAAAAAGACAAAGAAGATAAAGAAAGCAAAGATGATAAAGAAAGCAAAGATGATAAAGAAAGCATAATTGATCGAGACCGCGGGAAAAAAAGTGAAGACGAAGCTGTGAACCTACTGAACAAGAAAGAGGAGCAAGAAAACAAGAAGGAAGAAGAGAAAGATAAGCAGGAAAAGAAGAGCGTGAAGGACGTATTGGAGAACAAAAAAGATGAGATAAAAGATGAGATAAAGGATGAGATAAAAGATGAGATAAAGGAGCTTCAAGATAAAGAGAAAAATCTGCGGGAAATCGAAAAGAATAAGCAGAAAATGGAAAAGGAAAAATCGGAGCTAAAGAAAAAGTTTGAGAACAATTTGGGTAGGATTAGGTTAGATAGTCGAACAAGGAGCAATGAGGCTGATAATCGAGAAGGTCGGAATGATCAGAAAGATCAAATCAACCAAGAGAATCGCCAAGAAATAGCTTCCAATTGGTGGATTTGGGGTAGATAGCTTCTCGCTGTTTGATTTTTTATGAAATTGCTCGATATATCATCAACACTTCTCCAATCTGTTATATAATGAACATTGGAGGGATGTATATGAAATACGAGCAATTTGGTTCGACTGGATATCAGGTTTCATCACTTGGCTTCGGAGCGATGAATTTGCCCGGTGTTCCTTTTGAACAAGCCAAGCAGGCTCTAAACTTTGCGTTAGATCACGGTATTAATTATATAGATACTGCTGCAGCCTATAAGAATAGTGAGGAGATTATTGGGGAGAGTATATCTCATCGCAGACAAGAGTATTTCCTTGCGACCAAGACTGGGGAGCGCAGCTATGAGAATGCTAAAGCTCAGATTGAACGGAGCTTAGTGAGAATGAAAACCGACTACCTGGATCTGGTTCAGGTTCATTATGTTAATTATGCGGAAGAATATAAGACAATCATGGGTGAGAAGGGTGCCTACGAAGCTCTTATAGAGGCCAAGCAGGAAGGTAAGGTACGGTTTATTGGCATAAGTGGTCATAGACCAGATCTTCTTGCACGTTGGATTAGTAAGGGGCAATTCGATCAGGTGCTATTCCACTTGAGCTTAGTACAGCCGTTTGCTTTGCGGGAGCTCATACCCATGGCAATCAAGCAAGGGATGGGTAGAACCGCAATGAAGCCTCTATCTGGTGGGTTCGTACAACCCGTTGATAAAGCAATTAGATACTCCTATGTTCAAGAGGTCAATACGATTATATCGGGAATGATCAGTGTAGATCAGGTGAAAGAAAATATAAAAGCAATGGATATTCAAGTGAGCAGCGAAGAGAAGCTTGAGCTTGAGCAGCTAGCTAGTGAGCTAGGGTCACATAGCTGTCGACGATGTAACTACTGTTCATGTCCACTGGAAATCTCTATCCCCGATGTAATGATTTCAAGTGTGGTTCGAGAAAAATTCGGCTTGTTACCTAAGGGTCAACAGTGGTTCGAGAAGCACAGGGAGAAAATTACAGCTTGTTCAGATTATGAGCCGTGCAAGGATAAGCCTCTATGTGAGGACAAGTGTCCGTATCATCTACCGATGCAACGAACTGTTCAGAATGCCGCACTATTGTATAGTTAGTAGGCCATCAAGATTATTAAGGAGATGGGAGCTTGCCAGCACCCGACATTGAATTCCAGATCAGATCTGGGGATAAGCTATATTCAGAAGGCTGTGATGCAATAGTCTTCTGTTTTTCCGCGGATTATCATGAGCAATTAACACAGCTTCCCCCTCCAATTGCACATGTTATTCAACAAGCAATTAGCAGGCAACTCACTACTGGATCACTATCAATGGAATTAGTCGTATCTTCACTGGGACTATATCCTATTCCGAATCTGATTATTCTGTATAACAGGAACCGTGAGCTCAGCTTGCAGAGGATTAGAGAGCTTGGAGTATCCACAGCAAGGCTAGCAGCTCAGCACCATCTTCAACGAATTGCTATTAACCTCACAAGCGTTCATCCTGATTCTTCTTCAACAATCGAAGGGTGTGTGGGTGCTTGGACGGAGGGGATCGGATTAGGCAGCTATTCGATTCAATCGTATCAGCTCTCAGATATGGGTGCCTCCAATCCATTGAATTCCATAGAATTCATGATAGGTGAGGGCTATGATTTGCGACGCTTAGAGCATACTATCTCTGAAGCGATCACATATTCGGATGCAACCAACTATGCTCGAGATCTGACCAATATGCCTAGTAATATGCTTACACCCTCCTCACTAGCCGACGAGGCAATGAAGCTAGCAGCAGATCGCAGTGAGATGAGCTGCCATGTGCTTGGTATGACGGAGATCCAATCGCTAGGAATGGGTGGCCTGTCCGCAGTAGGTCAAGGCAGCGCCCATCAACCTAAGATGATCGTATTGAACTACCAGGGGTCATCCCAATCCGATATCGTATATGGACTAATTGGCAAAGGTATTACCTTCGATACTGGTGGTATATCCCTCAAGAAAGCTGATGGCATGGAAGAGATGATTAGTGACATGGGGGGAGCTGCTGTTGTCTTAGGGGTTATGCAGGCTCTCAGTCGATTGAAGCTTCGTGTTAATGTTGTGGCCGTTATACCTGCCGCAGAGAATATGCCCTCGAGTACCGCATATAAGCCGGGAGATATCATCACTACAATGAGTGGACGTACCATTGAGGTGTTAAATACGGATGCTGAAGGACGAGTTGTTCTAGCAGATGCAATAACTTATGCTCGAAAGTTAGGCGCAACGAAGCTGATCGATGTGGCAACATTAACTGGAGCCGTACTAGTAGCTCTTGGTGACGTTGCTACCGCAGCTATTACGAATGACGATGCATTCCTTACGCAGCTTATGAAGGCGGCAGGTCGCAGCGGTGAGAAGGTGTGGCAGCTACCCGTATTTCCCGAGTATAAGGAGATGCTGAAGAGCTCTGTTGCAGATTTGAAGAACAGCACTGGCAGTAGATTGGCTGGGGCAATAACTGCTGGGCTATTCATTGGCACCTTTGCTGATGAGATTCCCTGGATTCATCTTGATACTGGTGGTACGGCTTGGCTATGGAAAGCAAGAGGGATGGACCCGCAGGGTGCTACTGGAGCGATGGTACGTACATTGCTACATTATCTTAACGATCCTAATGCAATATTATAATTCAAGGGGTCATCATACATGGGATTACAAACAGGATTAGAGAAACTTAGCAGAAAACGATCCTTATATCGCAAAAGCTTACTTGCCGCCACCATCGAAGGCTTCCCAGCCATGGTGACGGTTACTTTACTAGGTGCTCCTTTCTTGACAGGCTATCTGCTGCTGCTAGGAGCTTCATCCTTCCAGATTGGTCTCGTGCTTGCTATTCCTGCATTGTTCAATCTAGTACAGATCCCAGCGGCGTATGTTATGCAAAGATTCACTAACCGCCGACTAGGTCTACTTATATTCGCAGGAATACATCGTGTATTCTGGACATTAACAGGTGCGGTACCTATATTGGTATCTGAGCATTTTTATTTTGAAATGTATATTATTTTCTATAGTATCGCCTTCTTCTCGAATGCAATTGGCAGCGTAATCTGGTCTTCATTAATTTCGGATATGGTACCTGCGCAGGTCAGGGGTCGTTATTTTGGGATACGTAGCACGCTGTTATGGGGTACAGTAAGTGTCACTTTATTCATAGGTGGTTATATACTTGATGCTTATGCTGGTATGGAAGGGTATCGCATTTTATTCTTGATTTGCGCCGTGGGAAGCCTCATGAACATCATTACACTATTATTTTACCCGAACATGCCTTTTGAGAAGTCAGCTGCCCCTAATTTAAAGCTGATGGTCAGGAAGCCTTTTGATAATCCAATATTTCTTAGAGCCATGCTGTTCATAACAGCATTCCTATTCTTGCAGAATATGGTTGTACCATTATTCAGTCTAATTATGCTCTCTGTTATGGAGCTTAGTTATTTTGTAGTATCGATTCTGACGATTGTTCAAACGGTAAGTATGATGATTAGCTATTATTATTGGGGTAATCTGAATGCACGTATACCCACGCGCAAGCTACTGTTCTGGACCTTCCCGATTATCGCAGCATCCTGTTTATTGTGGGGAGCCACCATTGTAGTTCCAGCACTCATCGTGTTAGCCATTATCCATATCCTGTTAGGTGTTGGCCTTGGCGGTTTTAATCTCTTAATGTTCAACTATATTATTGGGGATACTCCTAAAGCGGATAGACCTATGTATATTGCTGTATTCGCTGCTGTAACAGGTGTTGCTGCGTTCCTCGGACCGCTTATTGGTGGATATATCTACGACCTAACAGAGCATTGGCCGAATTGGCTACAGATAGCAGGCTTAACGACGAGTATAGGTGTATTCCTCATGATATTGGTGTTCTGGATTGGGCGGTCCATATTCAGCGGACGGAGGAGCTAACTTTCTAATCTTCAATTACCGCATAATTGATCGCATGATGCTCAAGCAGGACTGCTTTTATCTGATGTAGCATATTCTGATCACACTGGACTAGGATGAACACATTGGGCTGTATAAGTGTGTTCTTCTTCGAACGACGTTTCTTATTGAAGATCATGTCTAGAATATAACCAATAATAAGACCAGTTAGCGCGCCTATCAATCCCCATACGATAGGACCCCAACGAAGAATAAAGCCGTATGATGAGCCAACAACCGTCAGCGCAGTAGCCCATGCTAATCCTGAGTCCAACAAGCTAATACCATCCGAACGATGAATCGTATCGAACAATTTTGCTTCTTCCTTGAATTCGATGAGCGGGACTGCATATAAGTTATCTTTTGTTATACCCATCTGATCTAGACGAGTGAGTGCTAGCTCTAGTTGAATATTATGATCGAATGACGAAATCACATACATGGCTTTCCTCGAATCTAAAGTTTGAATGGCATAATAAATTGCTTGCTCTGATATTCTTGGGTTAGATAGTTCTTCTGTTCGCGAGCAAACAGCTTGTTATGCTCAACCGTGTTCATATATGCATCGTATATAGAAAACCCATATATAGAGGGGATATACAGGAACCACTGCTTGTCCAGTACAGAGCTTACTTGATCCCAATTCCCGAGTATGGTGTAGTGGAGACTAATTAGTGCATTTGATTGAATAACAATGATAACCCATGAGATAAGAACAACTATAGCTGTTAGGAGACGACGGATATAGAGATGTCCAATTCCAGGCATCAATATTGACCATAAGATGGCTGCCAATGGATTTCTCTTGTCCATATAATTGGTATCCAACGCATTCATGCGAAAGACTGATAACGGTGCATTCTCTCGATCAGCTAACACATATAAATGGTTCATGTCGACTGTTGTGCGATAACTATCAAAGACAGCAAACAAATAAACAGGGGCATATAAGGAAAGCCAACGGGTTTCTAAGATTTCGGTAGCCTTATCAAATTGACCGGTGATAGTATAGATGATGGCTTCATTCAAATGAGCATATGTATTGATTAGAAATTCCCAGAGGAATAAGGCTAATGCACGTAGATATTTGGACAATATCAAATGACCAAAGCCTGGGAAGGCGCATGACCACCAAGCAACAATCCCTGGATTCTTCAGGTGGAGCTGTGTTGTGCCCAGGACACTAAGATGTGCAAGCTCTCGTCTTGGTTTGTTGCCAGCAGGCATCGATCTATCACCCCATAACCAGTATTCTCCGTGTTGAGGGATTTTAACCAAAATATGATTTATGGTTATAATAAGTATGAGTTAAGAAGAAGGAGGCAGAAAGCATGTTAAACAATTCAACAGAGAATCGGAATTCTGATGCGCATGACCGTGTCCCTCCTGGGCAGACGGTGACAGAAGGGTTTCCTGTATTACATTATGGGAATGTGCCTTATTATAACGATATGAGCAAATGGAATATGCGATTGTTCGGTCTTGTGGAGGAAGAGATCACGATCCCTTATAAGGAGATTATGGCTACACCCCGTACGGAGTTCGCTAACGATATTCATTGTGTAACTACGTGGTCCAAGCTGGACAATGTCTGGGAGGGTATTCCAGTAGCAACGATAATGAATAAGGTGAAGCTAAAGGCGGAGGCGCATTATGTGATGCTGCATGCAGAGCATGGTTGGTCCACCAATCTTCCAATTGAGGATTTTCTCAGAGAAACATCCTTCTTCGCTATTAAGCACAATGGTCAATTATTGACACCAGAGCATGGCTATCCCGTACGCATGGTTGTTCCACACCTATACTTCTGGAAGAGTGCTAAGTGGTTACGAGGTATTGAATTCATGGAGAAGGATAAGCCAGGCTTCTGGGAGAAGAATGGTTATCATATGTATGGAGATCCGTGGCTATCACAAAGATATGATTTTGAATAACATGTATTCGTTAAGTGTGTAAAACAAGGGAGAGGTAGCAGATGATTCTTGTTATAGGGGGAAGTCCAAGACAATTAGGCCGTACGCAGGCCGTATCTTCTCATGTTGCTTCTACATTGAGTCAATTAGGTGCTAAGGTGGAATATGTTAATCTAGCTTCAATGACTCTGCCTATATACGATGGTAGTTTGGAGCAGAATGAGCTTCTAGAGGTAATACGTTGGCGAGCATTAGCAGGTCAAGCGGAAGGCTTCTTCATCGTTACACCTGACTATCATAATGGGATGAGCGGTGCGCTTAAGAATGCTCTCGATTATCTAGGCGGGTCACACTTCAGGCATAAGCCATCAGCCATAGCGGCATTAGCTGGTGGTGGTAAAGGCGGGATCAATGCTCTGAACAATTTACGTCTGGTATTAAGAGGAGTATACAGTCTGGTATTACCTGACCAAGTTGTCGTAGATAAGCATCAGATCAATGATCAGCTGCAGATCACTGATTCTGCAATCTCACAGCGTGTGAATAGCCTTGCCGCAGAGCTGCTTACCATGAGTGATTTGTTGGCTGCGAATCGACCGCATACATAGGGCGCTAAATAAAATATACAAGCTTAGATGTGGCTATATATTATGATTTCGTTGTTTTCGATATTCTGATGGTGTTATGCCGTGCAATTTTTTGAAAGTTTTACTAAAGTGGGGGTAGTCAGTACAACCGACTTCAAATGCGATTTGAGTTGTGCTTGCCTCATTATTTTCTAGCAGTCTCTTAGCTTCCTCCATACGGATTTCGATTAAGCATTTTATGAAACTCGAACTCATTTCTTTTTTGAAGGATCGACTGAAATATGCTGTAGAAATTCCAATGAAATCAGCTACTTCCTTCAATGAGAGGTTCTCATTCTTGTAATTTGTTCTCATATATTCAATGGCTTTTAGCATATTCAATCGAGATCCCAAACTACGAGAGTCTTGGATAATTTTAAACCATTTCAAAATCTTTTTTCGTGTATAATCAAGCTCTGAAATGTTGTACTGGGCTTGATGACAATCGTTAAGGGAAAGGGCGATGTTTAACCCTTTCTTTTGTATTTCATTCTCAATCCATATCAGTAATTTATTCGTTAGTTGCGATAGGTTGATGCCTTCAGAGTGACGGTTTTCAAAATGCTCGAGGACTGACTCTAATGTTTCTGTAACCTGAGATTCTTCTAAGGCCCACATATCCTCTACCAATTGTTTTTGTAAAATATTCAGGGTCGTTAGCCACTCGTTTTGAGAAGTAAAGCGTTGATTCATAAATTGCAGCTTTTCTTGAATGGTTTGCAGTGTTTCTAGCAATTTGTGAGGCTCGATCGGTTTGAGTAAAAACTCAGATACACCGAATCGAATAGACTTCTGAGCAAAATTAAAGTCATTATATCCAGAGAGGATAACGAAAATTAAATTGGGATGAGTTTCTCTTGCTTGTTCAATGAAATCTAGACCGTCCAATTCAGGCATATAGATGTCAGTTATGACCACATCCGGTGAAGTACGCTGTACCAGTTCAAGTGCTTCTAGTCCGTCCTCGGCCTCTCCAATTACTTCGAAGTCTAAGTTTGACGATGCGATGATCTTTCTTAAGCTTAGGTGTATCATCTGCTCGTCATCTACAATTATCACACTGTACATCACATAACCCCCTATTGTTAATCCATAAATGGCAATTTGATTTCTATGATGGTTCCTTGCTGATCAGATCGTTCTATATATAGGCCGTAAGGATAACCGAATGCAAGTCGAATCCTCTCATGTACATTGATTAATCCAATACTTCGGAAAGCTTGTCTTTTCTCGGTGAGCAAGTCCCCCCTATTATCAAAAGCGTGGTTATACATACGAATGAAATCAGGGTCCATACCTCCGCCATGATCCTTGATTTGCATATAATAATAATTCTCGCGGACTTCACAATAGATACCGATATAGGATGGTTTTTTCTTGTGATCTTGATAGCCATGAAGAAAAGCATTTTCTAGTAAAGGCTGTAAAGTTAGTCGTATAGTAGAGACACGATCGGTCCAGTACGGATCAAATTGAAAATCCACATTCAAATAACGGTATCTTGCCTTCTGAATTTCCAAATAGTAGTGAATATGCTTTACTTCCTCCGACAAAGTGACAACCTGTTGGGCATTTCCAATATTATAACGGAACATGTGGGCAAGTGAGGTTGTCATTTTACTGATGGCCATATTATTCTCCAAAATAGCATGTGAATTAATAATTTCCAATGTGTTATATAAGAAGTGCGGATTAATATGTGATTGCATGGCTTTAAGTGCAGAATCCTTCTGTTTAATTTCCATTTCTTGTTCCTTAAGCTTTGCAAGATGTACTTCCTGCACTAGTCTGTTGAGCTCAGTAACCATTCGATTAAAGCTGTTAAAGAGATGATTTATTTCATCAACATTAAAGCGGCTTTTCGTAAATCTCACATTAAAATCACCAGACTCCACGCGTTTCATAAGTTTTTGCAAATAAGTGAGCGCTCTTGTGATGGAGATTGAAAAACCGCCAAGTGCAACGAGTAACAAGATAATTACAATCATAACCACCAGAATGGTGGTGTTTCTCAGTTCAATCATATCACCTATAATTTGCTTCAATGGAATTTCTGCGATCACATACCAGCCCGTCAGAGTAGATTGACGGTATATGACAATGTTTTCATTGCCTGAATTTGTTATCCTTAGCTCATTATTATCATTATTCTTATACTGAGAATGAATTTGTGTCATGAGTTCCTCAGGTACATTTTTCCCCATGTTCAACGTGTCGGGGTCAAAGATAATCTGACCGTCCCGATTTGCGATTTTAACATGAAATCCATTTAGTGTAATATTTTCGGATATATTAGCGATTTGCTTCAGATCAATATCAACAACCAACATTCCTTCAAAAAAATAAGATGAAAGACTGTGAAGCTTTCGAACGACAGTCAATACGGGCGTGGACCCAATGTTATTAAGTCCGATGATATGAAAATTATCATATGCGTTATCTCCTTCCATTAGCTTAATATTCCGATTATGAATGGACTTCATATCCAGCCATTCATTAACCCGATTAAAATTTGTGATTTTCTTGTCGTGTTTGGCTACGAGTGAAATACCCAATATATCTGAACGTCCGTATAGCATCTGAGCAAATAAATCATTCTCAATCGTTTCAGAAAGTAAATAATAATCGTATTGTGTTATCGATGCACTATTGATATAACGCTGTATATTCGGGTTTCTCACAAATGGATAGGTGGAGACTTCCAAATTAGTGATATACATATCTAAAGCTTTACTTGTTTGATCAATAAGCTTCATATTGGAATCAATCGCATTTTGTTTAATCGTCTCTGTGGATGTTTTATACCAGAGCCAACCGAGCGCTAAACTCGGTAATAAAACGAATGCAAAAATAATTAAAAAAAGCCGCCTCTGAATAGAAAGCGATTTCAAACCAGTCATCTAATAACCCCCTTTCGGATGGTTGTCCCTATAAATGTAGGTTAATTATAGCTCATAAACTAGAAATGTAAATGATAAAGCAAGCGTGATTAATTATAAGGACAAAAAAACACAAATAAACAAGAAAACGACATTCCAATAGAAATGAAAACCTTTACAATGGGAATCATAAGCGAGAACAATAAGCGCGCTTATACATAAGACAAAGAGGGGGAATTGCACGATGTGGTCGAAAAAAAAGTTAATGGCATCAATGCTATTCGTTTTAAGTATTTTGTTGATTTTCTCAGGTTGTTCTAATGGAAATAATGTTGCTACAGAGCAAGAGAAGTCCAATAATACGCCGAAAGAAACGGTAAAGGCAGTAGTTGATCCTCCCCAGCAAGAAGATGTATCGATTAAACTAGGCTTTTACTCTGGTGGTAAGTCAGATGAGAAGATGAAAGAACTGATTGAAAAGTTTATGGTTAAATATCCTCACATCAAGGTAGAAACTCAAAGTGCACCCTATGGTCAATTTTTCGGGAAACTAGATACACAAATCGCAGCGAATGAAGCTCCAGATGTATGGCTTTCCGACGGAGTATTCGTAATGAAGTATGCGCAGAGAGGCGCAATTAAGGATTTAACAAATTGGATAGATCGAGACTTAAACAAGGATGAGTACTACGGACTTGATTTCAATAAAGATGCGGAAGGGCATTATTGGGCAATTCCTCAAGGGATTCAAATTGGTGTGCTTTTCTATAACAAGGATCTGTTCGATAAAGCAAATGTACCGTATCCAAACGATAATATGACGTGGGAAGAGCTGAAGGAGACCGCAGCGAAGCTAACTGTAGACGCCAGCGGTAAGACAGCTGACGAAGCTAATTTTGACACTAAGAATGTGCAGCAATATGGGTTAACCTTCTTTAGTATTACAGAAGGCTGGTTCTCGCTATTGAAATCATACGGCGGTGGTGTCCTCGATCCAACGGGTAAGAAGTCAGTTGTTAATTCCGAACAGAATAAGCAGGCAATGCAATGGATGATTGACGGAATGGACCGTGGGATTCTGACTGACCCGCTTGATCTGAAAAGCTTTCAAAGCTCGATGGCTGTATTCCCAAGTGGATCAGCCGCGATGAGGATCGGTATCTATGCCCGTGTACTCGCAGCTAATGAAGCGGGACTAAATTATGACGTAGCATTACTTCCTAAAGGCCCAGACGGCAAACGATTTGCACCGGTTATTGCTAATTCATGGGTAATTAATAAAAAAGCTGATGATGCTAAGGCAATAGCGGCTTGGGAATGGATTAAGTATTGGGCAACAGAAGATGATGTTCAAAAAGAATGGGCTGCATTAGGTGAAGCGGTACCTGTCAAGAAATCTGTTGCGAATTCTGATGTATTCCTAAATGCAACAGAGATGCCCATTAATCGTCAAGCCTTCTTGGATAGCTTCGAATTTGCCGGAACTCTTGATTCTAATGCGGTATGGGAAGAATGGGTATCGAAATTTAACGAGAACGCTAATCAAGCTTTCTTGAAAGCAACCTCGCTCGAGGAAGCGTTAACGAATGCAGATAAAGAAATCCAAGCTGTACTTAGTAATTTCTACGATAAAAAATAACAGCAGGGGATAAAGGCGGGATTGTAGATGAATAGCTCGGTTCAAAAGCCGTCATTGGTGACACAGAATATCCCGACCAAAAAATGGAAGTTTTCAAACTATGAGGGGAGATGGGGACTTCTACTAGTCTCCCCTTATCTTATCCATCTTATCGTGTTTGTGGTCGGGCCCTTACTTGCATCATTCTATTTTAGCTTTACGCAATATGACATGTTGAACCCTCCCGAATGGTCGGGTTTGGATAACTATACAAAGCTCATAAACGAGCCTCTATTTTGGAAGTCGCTCAAGAATACTATTTATTTTGCTGTTCTGTTTGTACCTCTTCAAGCTTTTCTAGCATTAATATTAGCAGCAGCGCTCAATCAAAAGCTAAAAGGACTTAAGCTGTTTAGGATGGCTCACTTCATACCCGTGATTTCCTCTTGGACGGTCATTCTATTTGTGGCTGATGCTATATTTAATCCTAGGTTCGGGATAGCAAACGTCGTACTAAATAAGTTTGGTTACAGTTCGCAATTGTGGCTGAGTGACGAAACTCTAGTCATTCCACTTCTTGTATTGATTGCGGTTTGGAAAGGGATCGGCTATATCATGATTATTTATTTAGCTGGGTTTCAAAATGTACCAAATGACTTATACGAAGCAGCTGACATTGATGGTGCGGGTGTTCTTAGAAAATTTCGTTCTATTACCTTCCCCCTCATATCACCAACAACTTTCCTTGTGCTTATTCTTAGTACGATTACAACGTTCCAGGCGTTTGAACAAATCTATGTCATTACCGGCGGGACTGGCGGAATAACAAGTGCAGGTGGTCCGAACAATTCGAGTCTTGTTCTCATGCTGTACTTGTACCGCGAAGGCTTTTCCTTTATGCATATGGGTTACGCGTCATCGATTGCATGGGTGCTGTTCATCATATTGTTCGGTCTAACTTTACTTCAGTTGACAGTTCAGAAAAAATGGGTCCATTACGAATGACGCACAGTTTGTTAGACGGCAGTTCAGAAAGGAGAGCAACGAATGAGAAAACAAGGCAGCTTAAAAATATTAGGGTATATCACGATTATGATCAGTTCATTAATAATGGTCACGCCCTTTATCGCAGCTTTGATGAATTCATTAAAAACGTATAAAGAATATATGGCGGTTCCACCTAGATGGGTTCCGGAAGCTTTCCAATGGAGTAACTATACTGAGGTATTTCAATTGGGGAGTTTTGGATTATTTACCTTGAACAGCTTTGTTATCGCGATTCTTTCGATCGTTGGATCACTAATTTCCTGTTCCATGGTGGGCTTTGCCTTTGCACGGCTTCGTTTTCCTTTGAAAAAAACTCTTTTCCTAATGGTGCTGGGTACAATGATGATTCCTCCAATCGTTATCATCATTCCGCATTTTATCATCTTTGATAGCATGCACATGTTGGATACATTGATGCCGTTATGGATTATAGAATGGTTAGCACAGCCATTTGGGATTTTCCTGATGCGCCAAGCATTTCTTAGTATCCCTAGTGAGTATGAAGAATCGGCCAAGATGGAAGGTTGTAATCCATTTCAGGTGTATAGGAGAATATATTTGCCGATGGCGAAGCCTATTCTGGCGACACTTGCTATCTTCACTTTTATGACCAAGTGGAATGAGATACTGGCTCCTGTCATTTACCTAACCTCAGAGAACAAGTTCACTCTTCCAATCGGGATTTTGTCACTAGGGGGACAGTGGTTTGGAAACGAGCAATATATGGTAGCTGCGGCCATAATGAGTTTAATACCGATTCTAATTGTTTTCTTGTTTGCTGAGAAATATTTTGTGCAAAATCATTCTTCCTCTGGTATTAAGTAATTGCCATCTGTAAAAAAGAAAAATTTACAACGTGTATAGGAGAGATGGACAACGATGAGAATAGCTGCTTTTAGTGGTGTTTTGATCGATTATAGTATCCACCAGGCGATTGAGATCACGAGTCGTCTGGGGTTAGATGGAATCGAAATTGCTTGCCGTGAACCGCATCTTTCTGCGGAGACCTCAGAGGAAAGAGTTAAGGAAATTAGAATGCTCGCTAATAGCAAAGGGTTGGAAATTCCCGCTTTGGCAGGATATATGGGATGGTTTTCGACATCAAGTGATCAGGATTGCGAGAAGGCCTTTGAGCAATTCAAACAGCTCTTAGAGTGGGCAAGAATATTGGGTGCTGGTTTGATTCGCATATTCCAAGGAGGCCCAAATGCATTCCTATCGGAGGATTATCATTACATCAAAACTGCACATTGGTTAAACTTATGTGCCGCAGAGGCTGAAAAATATGATAAGCGAATTGTACTAGAAATTCATAACAACAGCTTAGTAGAAACTTCAGAGAGTGCGATAAGGTTGCTGCAGCTCGTTGACTGTAATCGGGTTGGGTTAATCCATGATGCGGGCAACATGTACATCACTGATACGGATTATGGTCGAGATTCGATTCTAAGGTTAAGCAACCATATATTTCATGTTCATGTAAAGGATGAAAAACGGATTGAGGAGGCAGGAGAACCAGGAACATTCACAAACCGAACTAAGCACGGGGAAGAGGCTTTCCGTCAATGTATGCTTGGAGAAGGTGAAGTGGATCATCTCCCTGTCTTTAGTGCACTTCGTGAAATTGGATACGATGGATGGCTGACTTTAGAATGCTTCGCGCCTGAACCTTCAGAGGATCGATTGCTGCACGATCTACGAGTCGTACAGCAGATGCTTAAGTAAGCCATGTCTGAACACGTTTAACATTCCGTATATAAGAGAGGAGGAGATAAGGAACATGAATAAGCGAATATTTTCGATCATCGGATGTCAGCATGAACATATATCCATTTTTATAGAAGAGATGCTAGATATGGGTCACCAATGTATAGGGATTTACGAGAATGAAAACATGAGGCTAGCAAATGAAATATCACACAAATATGATATTCCTCTAGTTTCCTCCATACCATTATTGCTAGGCGAAGAGGTCGATGTGGTTGGCTGTGCCTCCATTAATAACGAGAAGATCGATGTCATCGAGCTTTGTGAGAAGCACGGTATATCTGTCATGCTAGATAAACCAGCAGTAACTAATACAAGAGATCTGAACCGACTGCATGCTGTGATGCAGCGTGGAAATATACAAATAGGCATGCTGTTAACAGAGCGTTATCGACCAACTCTATGTTCGTTAAAGCAGCGGATAATAGATGGTGTTTATGGTGAGATTGTACATATCTCGATGCGTAAGCCGCACATGCTCAAACCAGCTTCTCGCCCTTCCTGGCATTTCTCTAAGGAGCAGTCAGGCGGAATTATCATTGATCTGTTTGTTCATGATTTTGATTTATTGCGTTGGTTAACTAGTCAAGACATCATTTCTGCTCTTGGTTTCATGTCTAAGCGAATTTTGCCTGAGTATCCAGATTTTTTTGATGCTTCTGGGTTACAAGTGCTATTGGAAGGTGGAGTTTCAGCGCAATTATATGCGGATTGGCACACTCCTGAGAGCTGTTGGACATATGGAGATGGTCGAATATTTGTTGTTGGGACTGAAGGGACGGCAGAATTAAGATTAGCGGGTGATCCGCTTAGCATAGATGCAGGCTTGAGTGAAATCTTACTTGAGATGACTCGTCAACAAAGCTGGAAACAAGTTATTAGTGCACCTATTTCCAAGACAATTACCAATGATTTTCTAGCTCGCATCGATGGGCAGGAGATAGGTATTACTCACAAGGATATCTTTGCAACTACGAAGGCTACGCTGGATGCAGATGAAACAGCAATACAAGTTATAAGATAGTGAACTAAAATTTGGAGAGGAAGAACGACATGACGGGGAGTCCATTCAAAACCCGCTTCGCTATCATTGGATGCGGAATTATTGCAGAAATTCAAGCCAAAGGTATAACCAATACGGAAGAAGCTGAATTGGTAGCTCTGTTTGATATGAATAGGAACAGAGCAGAGCAATTTGCTGATATATATGGCGGAATCGTATATAACAGCATGGAAGAGCTACTAGTTCAGAGTGATATAGATGTGGTATGCATATGCACACCTAGCGGACTGCATCATGAACAGACTATTCAGGCTGCGAAAGCAGGTAAACATGTTTTCGTTGAAAAACCGATGGCGATTCAATTGTTGGACTTAAATCGGATGATTGAGGCTTGTGAGCACAATGGGGTTCTCTTAGCAACCGTCTTTCCGAGGCGTATGTCTCCACAGTCTCAATATGCTAGAGAGGTCATTCAATCGGGTCGACTCGGGCGGTTAAGCTTGTGCTCAGCTTATGTGAAGCTCTACCGTGATCAAGCCTATTATGATAGTGCGGGATGGAGAGGGACCTGGGCCATGGACGGTGGCGGAGCAATGATGAATCAAGGCATTCATACCGTGGATATGCTTCAATGGCTAGTTGGGCCAGTCGTATCGCTTTGTGGAAAATCTCAAGCGTTACTTAGAAACATCGAAGTAGAAGATACAGTGGTATCAACGCTTCAGTATGAGAACGGAGCGCTTGGAATACTTGAGATAACAACAACAGCTTACAAAGGAAAAGGGCAACGTCTGGAGATTCATGGAGAGAAAGGGACACTTATCATTGAGGAGGACGATATCACTTGTCTTGATATCGAAGGAGAGGAAGTGGAACTACCTACTTTTGCACCTTTTAAAGTTATTCCCGATGGACATCAAATACAAATTCGTGATATGGCGCTTGCCGTACAGGAACAACGACAGCCGATCATTCCGGGTACAGAGGG